>NZ_JBPFDQ010000022.1:48530-61744 GCF_059415045.1 Ferdinandcohnia sp. SAFN-114
ATAAGCTCGATGAAGGGGATTCAGCTACTTTTCTTCGGCTCTTTTCCTCTTCATTCGCTCGTTGAAGGGGATTCAGCAACTTTTCTTCGGCTCTTTTCCTCTTCATTCACTCGATGAAGGGGATTCAGCAACTTTTCATCAGCTCTTTTCCTCTTCATTCACTCGTTGAAGGGGATTCAGCAACTCTTCAACGGCTCTGTTCCTCTTCATAAGCTCAATGAAGGGGATTCAGCAACTTTTCATCAACCCTTTTCCTCTTTATGCGCTCGATGAAGCGAAGGCAATAGCAGCACGGGGTTGTCTATTGCATTTTCGATATATCCCCTTCTTTTTGTATCATCAAAGTCTTTCAAAATAGTAAAAAACAGCGAACCTTAAGGGCACGCTCCATCAAAAATAGGATATTTTCAAACTCTAATTTAACCACCAATTCTTAGTTTCCCATTCATTCTTTTTAATGTGCCCAGAATACTCATTGCCGCTAAATAGCTCGTCTTTGGATTTTCTGGGAGTGGATGATTTGTGATAGAGAATGTTGCTTCGCCAAACTCGCCTGTTATGTCCACTTGATGTATGTTTTTTTCAATATGCGGATCAGCCACAAGGCACACTCTTGTCTTTTCTATCCCTACCCCAGCTAGTGACAGTAAAATAGAGATATTCATGTTTTTTGGAAATTGCTTAATTGCATCAATTGCTTTTCCTTCAAAAACAACCTTCGCCTCTTGGATGTCCTCATCGATGAGCGAGTTGGCAGGTTTTCGAGTTGTCAACGAAACCCGCTTCACTTTCCCTAGTGCGTGTGCATTTTGCAATAAGTCCAATCCGCCAATTGCACCAGACGGCAGATGAACGGAATACTTATGCTGTTTTACAGGATTACTAATTTCATTCAACAGTGTTTCATCTGCAAGTGCACCAACACTGATTACAACTACATCCTTTTTCTTGATAACTGACGGTAACAAGGACTTTACTGCCTGTATATTCGCTGCCTCCACAACAATATCGATTTCTGAATCAAGAAATGAGTTGAGATCAGTATACAATTTCACACCAAATTTTGACTCCAACAACCGATATTTTTCTGTATCCCGTACCAAAACACTTTTAATACGCAGATCATCAAGTTGATTTTGATTGATTTCTTTCAATAAAAAAGTAGCAACTGCTCCCGCCCCAATTACACCGATATTCATAGTTGGACTCCTCTCATCTGTTATAGTTACCAGGGAAGACTATTAACCTCTTACTCTATCATAGGCAGTAAATGGTGCATTTTCCACGATAATGCCTTTCTATTGTTTGCCTTCAAAAAGCAATTCTTTGTTTTACAAAAGATAAGCTACTAAGCTTCCTTTAACAAAAATAAAGCTTGTAAAGATTCAATGTCTTTACAAGCTTTTTCGATTACATTATAGATCATTCTCTGACACAAAGTTATCAAGCAGCGCACGTACTTCATCTGTTGACTTTGTACTCATCAATTGATTTCTTAACTCACTCGCCCCGCGAAATCCCTTGACATAAATCTTAAAAAAGCGACGTAGTTGTCCCAAAGAACGCGATTGTAAATGTGAATACTTGTCAAAAAGATCGAGATGCAATCTTAAAAGATCAAGCAATTCCTTACTACTATGTTCTCTTGCCTCTTTTTCAAAGGCAAATGGGTTTGTAAAAATCCCGCGCCCAATCATAACCCCATCTACACCATATTGATTAGCAAGTTTAATGCCCGTTTGACGGTCAGGAATATCTCCATTAATCGTTAAAAGCGTGTCTGGTGCCACCTCGTCACGAAGTTTCTTGATTTCCGGAATCAACTCCCAGTGCGCATCAACTTTGCTCATCTCCTCTCTTGTACGCAAATGAATGGATAAATTAACAATATCTTGTTTCAAGATGTGTGTTAGCCAGTCGCGCCATTCATCAACCTCCGCGTAACCAAGCCTTGTCTTCACGCTAACAGGGAGTCCTCCCGCTTTTGCTGCTTGAATGATTTCAGCTGCAACTTCCGGACGACGGATGAGACCACATCCCTTCCCATTATCTACGACATTATCAACTGGACAACCCATATTGATATCAATCCCCCGAAATCCTTCTTCAGCCATACCAATACTCATTTTTTGAAAGTGTTCGGGCGTGTCTCCCCAAATGTGAGCCACGATTGGTTGTTCATCTTCAGTAAACGTCAAACGCCCGCGTACACTTTGCTGCCCCTCTGGATGACAATAACTATCCGTGTTAGTAAACTCTGTAAAAAACACATCAGGTCTGCCTGCTTTACTTACTACATGGCGGAAAACAACATCCGTCACATCTTCCATTGGTGCAAGTATAAAAAACGGCCTTGGTAGATCACGCCAAAAATTATCTTTCATAGTCAAACTCAAATCCTCTCTATATCAACACGAGGTCAAACTTTCATCCGAAAGTAACACTCAGAATGTTCATGCTTCATTTATAGCTTTACCACGCTTAAATCCTTTTTATCAATCTATAATAACTTTAAAAATTATAAACTTTACTATATCAAATTTAAAGCGTAAAGAAAATCGGGTAAAAAAAGGTAGGTTTGGGAGGGGGTGTTCGAAGATACTGATTGGTTATTTACATCAATAAACTGGGGATATTAATGCATAGATTGCCTAGATAATAGACAACATTAATTATGCATTCATATCCTCCTATCTTTCAAATACCAACGGAAATTTGGTAGTTCCTCTAGTGGTTCTTATTCACCTGTTTCAGCAAATCGTTGAATTCTTTCACCAATTTGGTCACGCACTCGTTGGAACACTGCCCATTTCTCCTCTTCCATACCTTGAGCTTTCGCAGGATCATCGAATCCCCAATGATCACGTCTAACATGTGGTGGTGTCGTTGGACACTTATCAGCAGCATCTCCACATAAAGTTACGACAAAATCAGCATGGTTTAGGATTTCAGGGTCAATTATATCTGAAGTTTGATTGGAAATATCAATACCAATTTCGTTCATCGCTTTTACTGCATTAGGATTCAAACCATGCGCTTCAATTCCTGCACTTAATACGTCCCACTCTTCTCCTAGATACTTTTTCCCCCACCCTTCAGCCATTTGGCTTCTGCATGAGTTACCAGTACATAAAAAGTAAATTGTTTTTTTAGACATAAACGAAGTCTCCTTTGTTGTTTAATGAATAATAAGTAACCAGATATATAATCCAACTAGAGTAATGAACAAAGTCGGAATGGTTAAAATAATACCAGTCTTAAAGTATGTTCCCCACGAAATCTTAACACCTTTTTGTGAAAGTACATGTAGCCATAATAGCGTTGCAAGAGAACCAATTGGTGTAATTTTTGGACCTAAATCTGAACCAATAACATTCGCATAGATAAGAGCTTCTCTTATTACACCGCTTGTATTTGTATCTGCAATTGCTAGAGCATCTATCATGACAGTCGGCATGTTATTCATAACAGATGACAGAATCGCTGCAATGAATCCCATTCCGATTGTTGCCGCGAATAATCCTTGATCAGCTGTAAACTGAATTAGGTTTGCTAGGATATCTGTAAGCCCAACATTTCTTAACCCATACACAACTACATACATTCCTATTGAGAAAAACACGATAGCCCACGGAGCACCTTTTACTACTGTACGTGTATTCACGGCTGAACTTCTCCTAGCCATGAAGAGGAAGAAGATTGCCACGATACTTGCGATAATTGATACAGGAATTCCTGTAAATTCACTTGCAAAGTATCCAATAAGTAGTATCCCTAACACAATCCAAGATAATCTGAACATCTTCAGGTCACGAATCGCTTCTACTGGCTTTTTCAATTGAGTCATATCATAATTCTTTGGAATGCTCTTACGGAAAAATAGATATAAGACCAAAATACTTGCTGCTAACGAAAAGAGATTGGGAACAATCATTCTTGATGCAAACTCTGCAAAACCAATTCCAAAAAAGTCTGCTGAAACAATATTTACTAAGTTACTAACGACAAGTGGCAGAGATGTCGTATCTGCAATAAATCCACTAGCTATAATAAATGGGAATACCATTTTTTCATTGAAGTTTAGATTTCGAACCATCGCTAATACGATTGGAGTTAAAATTAATGCTGCTCCGTCGTTAGCAAAGAATGCAGCTACTAATGCACCTAAAATAGATACATACACAAACATTCGAACTCCATTTCCTTTCGCGGCTCTTGCCATGTGTAAGGCTGACCACTCAAAAAATCCGATTTCATCTAGTATTAATGAAATGATAATAATAGCAACAAACGCTAGAGTTGCGTTCCAAACAATGGATGTAACATCGATTACATCTTTAAAATCCACTACTCCAACGATTAGAGCTAAGACAGCTCCACCACATGCAGACCAACCAATGGATAAACCTTTAGGTTGCCATATAACCGAGACTAGTGTAATTAAGAAAATAACTGAAGCTAAAATTACTGATATCAATAGATAACCTCCTACTACTTACTTAGATGTATTAGAATACTCCTGTTGCATACTTAACAATCGCATTTAATAATTGCGATTTCTTGCAATTGATCGATAATAGACTGAATATATGGAGGTAAATCATCATTTAATCGATAATGTTTCCAAGTACCAGAGGGTCTTTCAAGAACAATTCCAGCATCCTTCAACTTTTTCAATTGTTGACTAACCGCTGGTTGAGAAATATTTAAAACATCGACAAAATCACAAACACATACTTCCCCTTTTTTAAGGCATGATAATAGCTTTAATCTGTTGGGGTCACTCACAGCTTTTAGCTGTTTAGCCATTAATTCAATGTTCTCCAAATCAGTCTTCTCCTTCCTACATAAAGATCCGCCTATATAACCTTTTACTTATATAATATTTTGCTTATATAAAAATCGCAACTCTTATTTTAAATGCATATCAATCAATTACTAAACACGTCAAATCTATCTTTCCTAATTAGTATAAATGCCTTACATTCTTTGATTCACACTTGACCAATAATTTCTCTTTGATTTTGAGTAGATGCTTGCATATTGCATGATAAAAAAATAACCAATCCATACATTTCAGACTGGTCATTACACATAAATTGCTTTCTCATCCTACTAAACTAACAGTTTCTCCATTGCCATTACATCAATAAATTGATCACCGATTTTCCCCTGATTTTTAAATATGCCTACTTCTCTATATCCACTTTTTTTATAAAGTCCTTGACCAAGTTTATTAAACGGAAAAGTAAATAAGACAATTTTGTGAAATGCGTTTTCCTTAGCCAACTTCTCGATTGTGGAAAGTAATTTTCCTCCTATACCTCTTCCACGATAATCTCTTCTAACATAGACAGATAAATCAGCAACCCCATCATATGCAGATCGACTATTATACTGATTAAGACTTGCCCATCCAACAATTTCTCCCTCAACTTCGGCAATTATGACCTTAAAACGTCCAGTATGTTGATGAAACCAGGCAAGCATAAAAGCCTTATCTTTTGTAGAAGTTTCCAAAGTTGCAATTCGATCCTCAATTCCCTCATTATAAATTGAAAGGATATCATCAATATCGTTAATAGAAGCGATGCGGATAATGATATTTCTCATAAAAAGTTTCCTCCCCAACAGCTCGGTTTTTCTTATAGAATATAACTTAAATACTTGTAATTTGAAACTGTAATTTTGTACAATCCCTCACTCCATTTGTTACTAAATTAGACTTTAATAACCAGAGAGATAAAACAAAACTGCTAATGGGATATAAAATACTCATAAATCTCCAACAAAAAAACGAGAAAATGAATTCTCGTTTTTATCTAAATTATAACCATTCACCGTATTTTGGTAGACTGTCGTTTTGTGTATACTCATCTGTTTTTCGTAAAAGGTCAACAATTGTTGGCAAATCCAATTTTTCAATAAACTCTTCAATTGCAAGAACGCCTGAATGAGCTAATTCTTCACGATGTTCTTCAGATGTAATGAGTGGTGTTGGTAGATGGTCAGACGCTTGATCAAAGTATGAACCAATTGCCCCTGATTGCAGTGCATATTTACCAAGTGCATTTCCCGGGTTTTTACTCATGCCCTTTAACATACTCTGTACATCATAGGTTACTGAGTTTGACTCTGGAACATTCATCGGAACATCTTCTAATCTACCTAGTATTTTGTATGCCCCAATGCTAATATCATTGAATTTCTCCATAAACGAAAAACTTAAATCTTCAACACTATCAGTTGCTTTAATCATGTCAATATAAAGGATTGGTACTTTTGTTTCCTCAAAGAAATCACGAACCATTCCGCTTAATGTTATGTGTGCAGGACCATGACAAGTAACATATACCTGTCTTCTAAAACCCTGTTTTAAAAGTGATTTAGCTATTGCTTCTAAATATCTCATACCCTCTTTAACACTTATATTAACGGTCCCGCGAGCCATCGCTGTCCCACCAGCGAAGAAATAGGGCAGGTTGTGAAGAACGAGGCCATCTGTCGCCTCTGCCATTTTTAACGCAAGTGCTTCCGCAATTACTGTTTCCGTATCCAGCGGTAGTGCTCCGTGCGTTTCTGTTACACCAACAGGTACAAAAATCAGATCATTTTGTTGCAGGTATTCTTCAACTTCCCCGTTTGTGCATTTAGATAGGAACCGAGTTCTCATCGATTAACATCCCCCTTAAAAATTATTAATGTATATATTTACTAGATTTTTCATGAGTTTTGAGCTCTTCTTTGTTTTAATGTAGAGTACATTTCTTGGGCTCTAGTGGTATTCAAGTTGAAAATTAATGCAATACCGATAAGCATTAAGAGAAAAGACAAAATAGGTAATCCGTTATACATACGTAAAACACCTTCTGCTACTTCTTGGGTTTGAGAAGTTTGTCCGGACACAAATCCGACCCAACCTAAAGCATAACTACCCAGTGCAGAACCAACACCCATACCTACTTTACGTGAGAATGAATAAATGGAGTAAAGTGTTCCATCATATCGTTTGCCAGTTTGAAGTTCTGTAAAATCTAAACAATCTGTAACAAGTGCCCATACAATCATAATAAAGACCATATTTGCGATTGTTGCGATATTATAGGCTACTATATAAACGTAAACATTCTCAATAATAAAGATTGTTAGGAGTGAAGAAGCAATTAAACTAAAGCTTGCCGTACTAATGACCATATTACGCTTACCAAACTTCTTAACTAGGGTAGGGACAAAAATAAACAATACCAGTGTAACTCCCATTTGTAAGAACGAGTTAATCGCAAATGCACCAGGATTTTTGTAGTATTCTGAGAACACAATTGCAGCTAATTGTGTAACACCATTAATCATAATTAATGAACCACCACTTGCTACCATCATCCCTAATAACTGTCGATTCTTTAAGGCAGCTTTTAAAGCATCTGTAAAGTTGTAATCAGGTTTAGTACCAACTGGTCTATCATCACGAATACGTTCTGTTGTTAATTTAACAAGTCCTGTATAAGCTAGAACGGAAAGAATACTGAATACGATAGAAATGTAGAAGAACATTTCTGGCACTAGATTCCCAGATTTATCATAGATAAACATAGGGACAAACGATAGAAACCCGATTCCAACAACCATTCCACCAATAGAACGAGCACGAGATAATTTTGTACGTTCAATTGGATCATCTGTAATAACAGCTGCTAATGAACCATAAGGAATTGAATCAGCTGTGTATGCGATTCCATAGAATAGATAAACAAATACGACCCATACATGAATTGCCGTTGATGACCAACTTGAGACGTCTGCAAACGAAATTAAAATGGATGCTGCAAGTAACCATTTCGATATGTTAATATACGGTAAAAATTTATCGCCGCTTTTTCCTAATCTCCATCTATCAGGAATACTACCCATCAAAACATCTGTGAATGCATCAAATATTCGAGCAACTAAAAACAATGTTCCCATGAAATAAGGACTTACTCCAAGTACGGACGTGGTGAATAATAGGAAAAACGAACCGATGTAAAGGTTTGCAAAACCACCGCCAACATCCCCTAGCATATATCCAAATTGATCTCGGAAACCAAATTTTCTGACCTGTTTCTTTTCCATGTTTTAACCCCCAATGTAAATAAAATAATGGATTTTTTTATAATTTAATCTTAAATGCCCAATAACTTAACTTGAGAAGAGAAATGGCTCTGAATTATCCAGATTTTCAACTTATGATGAAACATCTCATTATATTTGTTTACTATACAAACTAATAGTCTGAACTATTATCTATATACTAAACTTTCTATCATCATCCTCCTTCATACTAATGAAAGCGTTTAAAATATTAATATATTAGAATTTTAACTCAAAATCCCGAATTACTTTTGCAATAATATTGCATCCTTTTACACTATCATTGCATGAAATAAAAAAAGCCTTTTATCAAATTTTTCAAATGATAAAAGGCCTCACTTACTATTTTTTTGTTTATACTCTTTTGGGGTTACGCCTACTTCCTCTTTAAAAACGCGAGAAAAGTATTGTTGATTTTTAAAACCTACAATAAAAGTGATTTCTATCAGTGAAAGATTAGAATTAGTCAATAACTCCTTCGCTTCCTTAATCCTTACCAAATTTCGATAATGACTGATTGTCATCCCTTTTTCTTTTTTGAAAACACGCATTAAGTGGGAAGAATGTACATGTAGCTTTCGGGATATGTCCTCAATCGATATATCCTCTGAGAAGTTCATCTTTATAAAATGCTCAGCTTTCTCGGCAATTGTTGCCTTTTCAAATTCGATAAAACGAATTGAAGGGTCTGAGTACTCCTCTAGCATTTTTTTATGAATCTCTTCTAGTTCAAGTGTAGACTTGGCGTTCTCAATCATAATTGCATATTTTTCTGAAAGGTAATGACATTGCCATGCGCTCAAGCCACCTTTTTCTGCTGAATAGCTGTAGAGCGTATTATGCGATAATAATATGTTTTTAAATGCACGTAATTTATTCCTTGGAACTCTTTTAAAAATATCTAGTGTGTCAGTTTCTTCACTTAGAAACTCATTAAATTCACTTATGGATCGGACAACAGATTCCTGTTCTCCTTTTCGAATGGATTGTAATAATTCTTCCCGATATTTGTGTCCTGATTCAATAATTTCATGCTTTGTTTTATTCTTATCTAAATCATTGTTTATTTGATTTTCTGGGTCTTCCCTTTTCATTTTCCCATCACCTCACTACAAATGGGCTAGTTACCCTCTTTAAGATCAAGTTGCTAGAACACCCCATCGTGTAAAATTACTTTTTTTCTAAAGAGCCTGAAGAAAATACACCTTTATGCAGAACAGCAGTACGCTTCGGCAACCTTGCTACAGCTTCTGCTGAACAGCTGGCAGATACGAGGACAGCAGTAGCTTCATCTCCAACCTTTGGCCAGATTTGATTCCCTTCTTTATCTAAAGGCGTCATGCCTCTAGTTGCTAGTGATAAAGATCGTGATAAGTTAAATTCATTGCTCCAACCATATAATTGTGCTGCAAGATGTGCTTTCTGAAGGATATCTCCAATCCCAAACGGTGACCAATGGTCTGTAATACTATCATTTCCGAGTAGAACTTCTACTCCCTGCTTTTGAAAGAGTGGAATCGGCATAACCGTTTTACCAATCGGAACAGTTGAGGCAATTGAAATACCTAACGAGGCTAGGCGGTTTGCAAGCTCGATTCCTGATTCCTCCGACAATGCAGCTAGTGAGAATGCATGGCTAATTGTTACTTTTCCCTCTAGTCCAGCCTCTTCGGTTAAATCAGCCAATCTATTTATCGCTTTAATCCCTGTTTCCCCACCCTCATGAAGATGAATATCAATGCCTTTGTTATAGTCCACTGCGATTTGTACCATTGTTTCAAGAGACTTCTCCATGTTTCCGTCAACAACGGTTGGATCAAGACCTCCTACATGTGTTACGCCAAGCTCCATTGCCTCTCGTAATAACCCATCTACATTGGAACGAAGCAATCCATGTTGAGGAAAAGCTACGATCTCATGTGAAATTTTATCTGAATAATTCTCTAAGGCAGCCTTTAATTTTTCGAGGTTTTTAAGCCCAACAGTTTGATCAATATTACAATGACTTCGAACATACGTTGAACCGTAGCTCAGGATTAGCTCAACTAATTTTTCCGCACGCTCTTGTGCCGTTGGTAGTAGCTTTGGCAGTATTTCCTCCTCTAATTCAATCATGTCAAAAATACTTTTTCGATTTGCCCCAGCCCTCCAAGGCCCCCCATAGTAGGTTTTATCTAAATGGATATGCATGTCCTTAAATGCCGGGAGGAGAAGCATTCCCATCGCATCATAGCAATCTATTTCTCTTCTATATGGTAGATGGGCATCTTGTATTTTCGTAATAATACCGTTTTCAATTTCGATATTTCGTAATTCTGTTTCAGTGGCGACAACCTGTCCATCTTCATACTTATATCCACTTTCTAATCGAACATTTAATAGCATATAGGCGTTCTTTTTATGTAGCTCTTCTTTGAACGTATTTCTAGCTTCCATTCGTGCATTCTCCTTTTTGTTCATCTATTATTTTCTAGTAATTCGAGAGACTGTACTTTGTGCAATTGGTACAAAGGATTAGTCGGATCATGTTTGATTGCATTCTCAATTGCAGCAAGTGCTTCGTCGTGTCTTCCTAATGACCTTAGGCTGTTAGCCTTATGAAATGAAAAATCGTACCGATGTGGTTGGAGAGCTAAAAGCTTGTCCATCTCGTTGACAGCTTCCTCATGTCTGCCCAGTTCTCTCAAATAATTCGATTTATGGTATCGGTAAAAGGTTGCATGTGGATTGAGTTCACAAGCTTTTTCATATTCAGCAAGTGCTTCTTCTGATCTTTTCAATAACCGCTTACAATTAGCTGTATAGAAATAAAAGTCTAAGCCGCTCGGATCTTTAGCTATGGTTATCTCGAACTGAACCAAAGCTTCTTCATACATCTTTGCTTCTTGTAAAAAATACCCTTTATAAAAATATAAATCTATGTTTTCACTATCACTTTCAAGTTCATAGTCTATAGTAGTGATTGCCTCAAAGTACCTATCATCTTTGTAGAAAGATAATGCCTTTTCGATGGCTTCATTACGCACTTTATAATCTTTGTTTAAGATGTTAACAACCTTTGTTTGATTTAGTTCTTTTGCATGTTGAAGTGCGGACTTGCCATCTCTATCAGGAAGGTTAACATCCGCCCCCGCTTCAACAAGAATTTGAATAACATCAGAATACAGACGGCCACCGTTTCCTAAAATGACAGCTTCTAATAAGGCTGTCCATCCTAAATCGTTCACATGATTTACCGGGACACCAGCTTCCAGGCAAACTTGAACGGTTTTTAGATACCCTTTTTCACTTGAAGGTAGTAAAGCAGTACCACCGAATCGATTTACACTTTTCAGGTCAGCTCCGTATTTCAGCATTATGCTTAATACTTCGTGAAATCCGTTTGCACCCGCGCAAATAAATGGAGTTAACTGATTAATGTCCCTTGTATTCACATCACTCCCGGCTTCTACTAACATTTGAACGATTGAAACATGATTTTTTTGTGTAGCCGCCATTAAAGCGGTTCTGCCATTTTTATCTTTATTATGAATGCTCGCTCCTTTTTGCAGGAAGCGCTCTACATCTTCCAATGATCCATTTTCACTTGCATGAATAAGGTTTTCATGTAAGGTTTGTGTTTGCATATAGTAACTCCCTCAATCGCTTACTTGATTTCATTAATATAATTCATTTTTCTCATGCACGTAGAATCAATTCTTCTAATTCTTAAAATCCTCTAGATTTTATCACATTCACGTGTTCAGTCAATAACAGATAGTGGTGAATACTTAAACAATTTATTTATTGGATGAATATGAGGCATATGCCCAACCCAAATAGGCTACTTTAGCATATCCTTTAGTGAAATAAATAAACAGGAGGGATTTGCTTTGAATTATGGTTATCCATATAACGCTTTACAAGAACCATTTAATCAGGAAATAATTGATGTCAATGATCAACGAATACGCCCCGGATTTGGTTTTGGTAGACCTGGTTTTGGTTTTGGTAGACCAGGCTTTGGATTCGGCAGACCTGGTTTTGGTTTTGGTAGACCAGGCTTCGGATTAGGCTTTTTAGGCGGCCTAGCTACTGGTGCACTATTGGCTCCAGGTCCAGGATTTGGTTATTATTACCCACCATACCCTTATTATTATCCGCCGTACCCACCATACTACCCGTACTATCCTTACTAAAACGTACAAATAAAATAGAAAAAACGGAGTGCCCATTTAGTAGCACTCCGTTTTTCCTTGAACTGATTTGTATTTTCCTGTATAAGAACTGCGTTTTCCAACTTCTTAATTAATTCTTCCTAGCACCGCAATAGGACTCTCAAGAACCCCTATTAAAATATTGATGTTGAAACATACACATTCTTATTGCATTATGATATTCACCGTCAACAAAAAACTCATCAATTAATTCTCCTTCAAATTGAAATCCAAGTTTTTGATAAATGTGAATCGCTTTTTCATTGGTTTTGTCCACGATTAAGTATAATTTATACATATTCAATACAGAAAACGCGTAGTCCATTGCGAGATAGGTTGCAGACTTCGCATATCCATGCCCTTGATGGTTGGGATCAATAATAATTTGGAATTCAACCCTACGATGAATATAATCAATTTCTACTAATTCAACTAGTCCCACCATTTCATCGCCTTTTTGTACAATAAATCTTCTTTCACCCTGATCATGAATATGCTTATCATATAAATCCTGCAATTCAACAAAAGACTCATATGGCTCCTCAAACCAATAGGACATGATGTTTGCATTTATATTTAATTTATGGACAAATCCTAAATCAACTCGTTCTAAAGGCCTTAATTTTACATCACTCATTACTATTCATCCTCCGAAACCTTCATTCAATCCTCTTAAAATAAAGTCTTTCCTTTTCTCCCACTTTTTGACCATTTTTTCTAAAAAATTCGGTGCTCACGCTAAAAGGCATTCCCCTATTTTGCTGCTGGAATCTATTTTGCTAGACACAAAAAGGCACTACAAAAAAAGCAGATGGTATATGAACTGACCTAGCCAAATGAGACATATATAAAACACCTATCCATATTAAATTTAACACTTTTTCATTAATT
>NZ_JBPFDQ010000023.1:0-61055 GCF_059415045.1 Ferdinandcohnia sp. SAFN-114
AAGATTATTAGATGAAATAAACGAACTGAAATGTGAATTATCATTATTAAAAAAGGAGAAAGAACATTTAGAAGGTAAACTAGAGATTTTTTGAATTAATAAATCCTCCCCTATCCTGATTAACGACTGCTTGGGGAGGATTCATAAAAATAGTTGGGAAGCAAAATTGTACATCCTTAAACGAGCGAAAATGTACATTTTATCATTGACATTTATACGCCCCCAACCAACCAATGTTTACCTATCAAAGTTTGTGGGTAAGAAAAAAGTATAAATGGAGAGCAAGCTACTCCGTTTATTCATCTAATCAAATCGCATCATTTTTATCTTCCCTTTACCAATACCAAATACCTCCATCCCACTTGCCAGCTGAAGCTGGTTTGCCTGTCCGCTCAGCCTACTGGTTCCAGACACCACCAATGATATGGCAAATGTGGATGGTGTTAGATTTATTGCTTCCACTACCAATAGGGGATACTTTCTTTTTTTCAAAGGCAATGGAGGTGATATCTAAACGAATTGCTTCAAATAACATTACAATCAGACATCTTCCGTTGATTTTTCATACCCAATATTCGCTTGCTGTGGAGGAATACCTGGATTTGCTTGTGAAAGCGGGGCAACTAAAAAAACTTACACAGACAATATATCAAAAAGCAAGGGAACCTCACATACCCGCTAATTTGGAGGAAGCCTATAACATGGATCTAGCCCTTATCAAAAGGTTGGAAATTGTTGGAAAGAATGAAGAGGTTGGAATGGTAAAACCTAATATTGGTGGATGACTGAATTCAAAAAACTTAAACTTTTTCTGATAAAAAAGGAGATAGTTAATAGGATATCGAATACATTTTAAAGAGTAGGAAATAGGAGGTTTATAAAATGGCTGAACAATCAACTGTAAAAAAACTCCCAAATCGTAATGAGATTGCTGAGCAGGATACTTGGAGATTAGAAGATATTTTTGCATCTGACGTAGATTGGGAAAAAGAATTTCAAGAAATAAAAGAGATGATACCTGGAATCGAAGCATTCCAAGGAAAACTCGGTGAATCTGCGGATAAGCTGTATGAAGCCTTAGCTTATCAAGATGCAATTTCCTTACGAATGGGAAAACTCTATACATACGCACATATGCGCAATGACCAAGATACATCAAATTCGTTTTATCAAGGTCTATATGATCGTGCAACTAATTTGTATACGCAGGTAGGAAGTGCGCTCGCATTTATCGTGCCGGAAATTTTATCAATCGATGAAGATAAAATAAAATCCTTTTTAGCTGAAAAAGAAGAGCTGAAGGTATACGAGCATGCATTAAATGATATTAATCGTGAACGACCACATGTTTTATCTGCAAAAGAAGAAGCCTTGCTTGCACAAGCTTATGAAGTAATGGATTCTTCAAGCAACACATTTGGAATGCTAAATAATGCTGACCTAACGTTTCCGACTATTAAAGATGAGAATGGTGAAGAGGTAGAGATTACACATGGTCGTTATATTCGATTCCTTGAAAGCTCTGACCCACGTGTGAGAGAAGAAGCTTTTAAAGCGGTATATGACACGTATGGAAAATTTAAAAATACTTTTGGTAGCACATTAAGTGGTACTGTAAAGAAGGATAATTTTAATGCCCGTATTCGTAATTATAAATCAGCCCGCGAAGCAGCCCTAAGCAGCAATAATATTCCAGAAACGGTATATGATAATCTAGTAAATACCATTAATGAAAATCTGCCTCTTTTACATAGGTACGTTGATTTACGTAAAAAAGCGTTAGGTGTAGATGAGTTGCATATGTATGACCTCTACACACCATTAGTTAAAGACGTGAAAATGGAAGTTTCTTATGAGGAAGCAAAGGATTATATCCTTAAGGGGCTTGCTCCACTAGGTGAGGATTATATTAATGTTCTAAAAGAGGGCTTTGATAATCGATGGGTTGATGTTCAAGAAAACAAAGGAAAGCGAAGCGGAGCGTATTCATCTGGTGCATATGGTACAAATCCATATATCCTTATGAACTGGCAGGACAATGTGAATAATCTGTTCACGTTAGCTCATGAATTTGGTCACTCCGTACACAGTTACTACACAAGAAAAAATCAACCTTACACATATGGTAATTATTCAATCTTTGTAGCAGAGGTTGCGTCTACTTGTAATGAGGCACTGTTAGGAGATTACTTATTAAAAACGATTGACGATGACCAAAAGAGATTATATCTTTTAAATCATCAGCTTGAAGGCTTTAGAGGAACTGTATTCCGTCAGACGATGTTTGCAGAATTTGAACATATGATTCACATGAAAGCCCAAGAGGGAGTAGCATTAACACCAGACCTGTTTACTGAAATGTACTATGAGTTAAACAAGAAATACTTTGGTACAAATATTGTGGTAGATGAAGAAATCGGTTTAGAGTGGTCTCGAATTCCGCATTTCTACTATAACTATTACGTATATCAGTATGCAACAGGCTATAGTGCTGCAACTGCTTTAAGTAAGCAAATCCTAGAAGAGGGTAACCCTGCTGTTGAACGATATATTAACAATTTCCTTAAAGCGGGAAGCTCCAATTATCCTATTGAGGTACTTAAAAATGCAGGTGTAGACATGAATTCAGCGGAGCCGATTAAAGAAGCATGTAAAGTATTCGAAGCAACACTAACTGAAATGGAAAAATTATTAGAGAAGCAATAAGTAATGCGAAAGGTGCAGCTGATCAGCTTATGATTCGATCTTATTGCGCCTGGAGCTAGACAATAAAAAGGAAGGGCATCCATTTTTGGATGCCCTCTTATTTGCAAAATTAATGAAAACCCCTAAATCGATTTCGGTGATTATAAATAACAAGTGTCACGAGTAACGATAGAAATAAAAGAGGGGTCGTAATGTAAAGGGGAATTAATTTCATCAATCCTAATATGTTTAGTCCAAAGGTGAGGATAATCATAATCACCCCGATAATCAGCCCAATTTTCCTCATAGTTACGCCCTCCTTACAAATGAATGTAAGTATCTATTTAATATCTATGTCCAAGCATGCGTTTTTAGAATAGGGAATTTGACAACTTTGTGAAAAAATGTACAAATAGTTGAAAATGGTTATCAACCTTGCTATTATGTATTCAAGAAGTAATCACACAAACAACACCCCTTTGTTTGAAGTGAGATTTCTCCCATCCCCTTTATTGAAATAGAAAAAAAGACTTGGTCAAATGGCCAAGTCTTTTTTGTTAATCAATAATCTTGTTCCACCGCCTATCCCCTCAAGGTCACTGGCCAATCAAACAAGAAGGTCAAAGAAAAATCTACTCGCCGTCTCGTCTTGTGCTTGTCGGACTTACACAGGACAAGAAACGTTAGGAGCATATTCACACGCGAAGAAAGTGTAAAGCTCTTCGATGTGTTGACACCGACATTTGCCACAGGACGTGGCTGTTGTTAGTCGATGCTCTTCTTACAGTCGCTTGTACTTTTAGTCAATATATCTCCAGAAGGTTCCGTATTTAACAGGAACTTGCTCTACTTTCTGCTTAAGGATAAGCTTTTTCATTTCCCGTTCGACCTCTGGTATAGGCAAGTCGTATAAAACTGAAATTTCTTTTGAAGCAACAAATTTAAAGTATCTCAAAAATTCTTCTAATGGAGGTGCCGGGGTTGGTTCGATTTTTTCACCTAGCATATCGTAAATGATATGGACGTACATTTCATATGGATAACACCCCGTAATTTTCAAACCTTCCTCTTCAATGTTTTCATTAAAGAAAACGAGAGTAGGGATTTCATCCACTTCCATTTCAGATGTGATCTTCAAGTCACATTGGAATGCTTTGGCTGCACTTGATGAATGAAGGTCATTCATAAATTCATTTACATCTAGTCCGACTTCATCTGCGCAAGACATTAATACATCTATATCAGAAATGTCACGTTTTTCAAGGAAGAGATTTTCCTGGAGTTTTCGTAAAAAACGTATACCAGCTCTTTTTCCTTGCAGCTCAGCCGCTTTAATCGCAATCGATACAGAATGTGGAGCTGAAATCGGATTTTCAAGCCATAAACTACCATCACAAGACATTCCTGACCTACTAGCAGTGCGCTCCCAAACCTCAGCCATGTCTGCAGGTTTATTTTTCTTTTGTATATTTAAGGAAGCAAGGCGGCCACTTAAAATATGGCGAATTGTAAAATACTTTCCATATTCAATTGTTAGCTTTTTTAAAATGGGCTCAAGTGCCCAACAATCAGGACACAATGGATCAATAAACATATAGATCTCTAACGGACGATTGCTAGATGTTTGATTGAAGCCCATATTTTCAGAATGTTTCAAGACCTTACCCCTTTCTACTCGTAAGGAGTTTCTATCATATGTTAAGTGTACTAACATTTTATCAATGGATGAGATTTAACTCAAATAATGCGCACTTTTGAGCGAATGAAATTTATGGAATAGTGTTTAAATCGCTTATAAAATAAAAGTTCTCCTGTTTTAGTCCAGGAGAACAGTGTTTATCCGATATAGGTTTCTGTTACTTTTCTAACATAGTTTTGTGTTTCTTTAAATGGCGGAATTCCACCATACCTATCGACATTACCTGGTCCTGCATTATAGGCTGCAAGGGCAAGTGAAACATTTCCATTATAACGGTCTAGCATATTTCGCAGATATTTTGTACCCCCTTCAATATTTTGCACAGGATCAGTTAGGTTGGTTACCCCTAGACCTCTCGCTGTTGCGGGCATCAATTGCATGAGGCCAGTAGCTCCTGCATGGCTTTTCGCATTTGGATTAAAATTAGATTCATGCTTAATCACAGAGCTTATTAATCGTGCATCCACATTGTATTTTTGTGCCGCATTCTGTATCATTTCATCAAAAGAGTTCGGAATAGACGTAGGTGCAGCGTTCGAAATTGTAAGAGGCAGATAATGATTATTGATATTCAATGATGAAGGATTAACCTTCGATCGTATACTTTCAGTTGATGAACTAGTTGCATTAGACATAAGCTGTAACAGCATGTCTTTAAATAAGAAACCATCATTAATAGTAGTCGGTGTATCGGATGTCGAAACGTTACGCAAAGCTTGAAGCTCCATCATTACTTTAAAATCTATTTTCAAGTGAGTTCCTCTCCTAGTAGAATTTGTTTCTTTCGATTATAAAACCTCAGAATTTTATTGTCTGTTTTCCGAATAGGGATCTTGTATTGTTCTAATAACTCTTTAAATCTTAATTTTCCGCTAACTTCATCAGTTACTTCATATTCTACCTCGAAATCAATTTGATTTAAATAGTAACTCTTATCCAGCACAAGTAAACCATTTTTGTAATCAACTTCTGCTCGTTTCGTTTTTAGGGAGCCAAAAAAACGAACGTCGAGAGGTTCGATTGATAATCCTTTTATGATAGACGCGACTTCGCCTTCGATGATGTTTCCACCATTAAGCATTTGCTCGGCATCTTCCTTGCTTAGTACCTGATGTGTCTCAAGCAAACCACGTTTAACAGGCTGTTTTAATGTAAGAGTACATATTCCATTCTTTTTACGAATACGGAGGGCAGCCCCCACCCCCTTTAATGAAAATTCAGGGGTATCAAAATAAAAATTTTCTTGAATTATTTTTTTGTCCTCACTAATTGAGAATGCAGTCAGCAATTGAAGGTATTCAACTTCCTCTAGAATATTTTTAAACTCAATTTCAAGCTCTTGTGACATAATTTCAACCTGTCCTTTGTTTTAGTTTTTTTTATTATATCATTATGGTGTATCTTTTTTAGGATTTGGTTAGCAATTCTTTAAAGAATGGCTGTACATATGATAAAATAAGTGTGGATTTTGAAAAGAGAAAAAGGAGCTTACTCATGCAGAAACGTATTGAAATTAGTGAAATGAACACCTCTAACAACCAATTAGAGCTAATAGCGGAAAAACCAAATTTTGACACAGCTGGTTTACAAGCTAGTGGACAAATGCTTGTGGATTCTGACTCATTGGCATTTATCTACAAACTTGAAAATGAAAAAGAATTTATATATGTGAGCTTGCCATCATCAATATGGCCGTCACTTAAAAATGTTATATCAGAAAAACAAAAAGTTATCTTACACCTTGAAGAGAATGAACTCGAACTTATCGATATCATTCCTGAATTGGAATACCTGTTACAAAACATTGAAGGTAACACCAACTATGGAAATGAAATGGTCGAGCTTGTTGAAAAAACATTTTGATTGTTATAGCTTCGACAAACAGGGGGGGCTATTATGAGTAAAGACTGGGATCTTTTTTTGGCTCCATATAAGCAAGCTGTTGATGAACTAAAAGTTAAGCTAAAAGGAATGAGAACTCAATTCGAAATGCAAGGGACCCATTCCCCAATAGAATTTGTAACAGGAAGAGTAAAGCCAATCCCTAGTATTCTAGATAAAGCTGCTAAGAAAAATATATCACTCGATAATATTGAAGAAGAGATGCAAGACATTGCAGGTCTAAGAATGATGTGCCAATTTGTAGACGATATTAAAAGGGTCGTTGAAATTTTAAAGATGAGAAAAGATTTTGAAATCATTGAAGAACGAGACTATATCTCCCAAAAGAAAGAAAGTGGTTATCGTTCCTATCATCTTGTGATTAAATACCCAGTGCAAACTATTAATGGAGAAAAGAAGATTCTTGTAGAAATACAAGTACGCACACTTGCTATGAACTTTTGGGCAACCATCGAACACTCCTTAAATTACAAATATAAGGGCAGATTCCCGCAAGAGATTGAGAATCGACTACAACGTGCTGCAGAGGCTGCTTTTCAGCTTGATGAGGAAATGTCTAAAATCCGTGGCGAAATTCAAGAAGCACAAGTTATTTTTTCTAGAAAAGCTGAAGGTAATGACTCTGATTGTTAGTTGAACCAATCGGGCATTTACGGGCAGTGATTACATGCCTACTAAAGTTGTTTTAAACAAAATTTTACTGCCCGTTAATGCGGGAAAAATCATAATAGATAGGGTGTAAAATATGAAATTTGCTGTAACTTCGAGGGGTGACTCGAACTCGAATACATTAATGCATAAGATTAAAACTTATTTAATGGACTTCGGGCTTACTTATGATGAGGACCAACCAGATATTGTAGTTACTGTCGGAGGAGATGGAACACTATTATATGCCTTTCACCGTTACCGCAGTCGTTTGGATAAAACAGCATTTGTAGGTATACACACAGGACATCTTGGATTCTATGCTGACTGGGTTCCGGAAGAGATTGAAAAACTAGTGATTGCTATCGCAAAAACCCCATATCAAGTGGTTGAATATCCATTACTTGAAGTATATATCCGGTATATTAATGGGGGACGAGAGTCAAGGTATCTCGCATTGAATGAGTGTACGGTTAAAAGTGTAGAAGGCTCACTTGTAATGGACCTTGAAATTAAGGGTCAGCTTTTTGAAACATTTCGTGGGGATGGGTTGTGTATTTCCACACCTTCCGGAAGCACTGCGTATAATAAGGCGCTTGGTGGTGCTATATTACATCCGTCAATCGAGGCAATTCAGGTTGCAGAAATGGCATCGATTAATAATCGGGTATTCCGAACTGTTGGTTCGCCATTGATTTTACCAAATCACCATACGATTGTGATGAAACCAGTGAATGATGTGGATTTTCATATCACGATTGACCATTTAACCCTTTTACACAAGGATGTCAAGTCCATTCAATGCCGCGTAGCTCCGGAAAAAGTACGTTTTGCACGCTTCCGACCTTTCCCATTCTGGAAAAGAGTTCGTGATTCGTTTATTTCGGATTGACAGAAATTCGGAGGCGAGTGTTCAGCGACGAACGTACTAAGGCTCAAGGTGGGACACACAGACATTGTCAAAGGACGTGCTTAGTTAGTCTTTGTTCCTAAAGGAGATAAAGGAAACATGGTGAACAAAGTAAACCGATGATGAATTTATCGTAAGCTAGGGTGAGAAAGTAACGATAGTCGATGCGAGTCGTGGATGGACAAATTTGAAAGGAAAAAAGGATTGTGGCTCAATTTACATTAGAATGGAAAATCTCATCAAGGGACACGGGAAAATTAATTAGAGAGTTTTTAAGGGAGCAGCAGATTTCGAAAACAGCTCTTACAGATATTAAGTTTGCTGGTGGCGGTATCTTTATTAATGATGCATCTGTTACAGTTAGGCACCTTTTAACGGAAGGTGAGGTCTTGAAGGTCGTATTCCCGCCTGAGGAGGCGAGCATGGAATTACTTCCTAATAAACTACCATTACGGATTGTGTATGAGGACCCTTATGTAATGGTAGTAAACAAACCTCCTCATCAGCAATCAATCCCTTCACGGGAAAACCGGTCAGACAGCTTAGCCAATGCATTATTGTTCTATTATCAGTCTATAGGTCTTAACAAGACTGTCCATTTAGTTAATCGCCTTGATCGAGATACATCAGGTTTGTTAGTAGTTGCTAAACACCGCCATATTCATCATCTATTATCTGAGCAACAGAAGGCAGGAAGATTGAAAAGGGCATATGAAGCAATCGTACACGGCAAATTGGATATGGATTCTGGGACGATTGATGCCCCAATTGGCAGGAAGGACGATAGTATTATTGAGCGTCAAGTGCGGCTGGATGGACAAAAGGCGGTTACTCATTTTCGAGTTATTCAAGAGTTTGGTGAGTGGACGCATGTGTGGTTGCAGCTAGAGACGGGACGTACCCATCAGATCCGCGTTCATCTATCTCATATTGGTCATCCTATTGTTGGAGATGATTTGTATGGGGGGAAGAAAGTGGATATAAGCAGGCAAGCACTCCATTGCAGGGAACTTTCATTTTGGCATCCAATGGATGAGAAAGTGTTATCCTTTCGGGCAGAACTACCTGAGGATATGAAAAAAATATTGGAAAAAGCGACCTTTTGAGGTCGCTTTTTTTGTAAGTAGGATGCGTTCCTGTTTTTTCGAAGATATACGAACAAAGTGGTAACGCAAGTGATTGAATCGTACCTAATTGTCGAGGACCCCAGTCAAAAAGGTAACGCAATCGGTCGAATCGTACACGATCGTCAAGGAATCCAGACAAAAGGGTAACGCAAGCGATTGAATCGTACCCGTTTGTCGAGGACCCCGGACAAAAGGGTAACGCAAACGGTCGAATCGTACCCGAACGTCGAGGAACCAAGACAAAGTGGTAACGCAATCGGTCGAATCGTACCCGTTCTCGGAGAAACTAAAACAAAAGGGTAACGTAAGTGATTGAATCGTACCCGATCATCGAGGAATCCAGACAAAAAGGTAACGCAAGCGATTGAATCGTACCCGTTCTCGGAGAAACTAAAACAAAAGGGTAACGTAAGTGATTGAATCGTACCCGTTCTCGGAGAAACCGACACAAAAAGGTAACGTAAGCGATTGAATCGCCCCCGATCGTCGATAAGCCAAGACAAAAAGGTAACGTAAGCTGTCGAATCGTACCCGAACGTCGAGGAACCAAGACAAAGTGGTAACGCAAGCGGTCGAATCGCCCCCGATCATCGACGAACCTGAACTAAATGGTAACGCCCATTTCGTGCTCATTATCAAACCTTAATTCAACATTATCTACCCAAACTCCCGAAACTTCTCCTCAACAAGTGGCATCGTAGAAGGTACAGTTACAGTCTCCATTTCAGGATACCTTAACGCAGTTAAACTACCTCCAAACACGCAACCTGTATCGATGTTTAAAGTATGATTCACCCATCTTGGCTCTCTCACTGGTGTATGACCATAGACTATCCACGAAGACCCCTTATAATGCTTAGCCCAGTCGCGTCTTTCAGGGGTTCCATCAGGGTTGTTCTTCCCCGTAATATCCCCATATAACACAAAGGTTTTTACTTTTTTATCATTGCGGCCGATGTAATCCTCACGAATCCCTGCGTGAACTATGACTAGCTTTCCTCCATCTAACCTCTCGTACAATGGGGCGGCGTCGTATAATTCAATAAACTGATTACGGATTGACTCTTGTTCCTTTTTGGACAAGGCCTTGAATTCTGCAACCGTGGTTTCCAAGCCATGTGTGGTTTGAACTTTATTCCCAATAAAAAAGCGATACAGTTTATTGCAGTGGTTGCCTGGCACGTAGTATGCCTTCTTCGCTTGGACGACAATCTGATACACTGTTTCAATCACCTTCAATGACTCTGGTCCACGATCTGTTAAGTCACCGACAAAAGCTAACTTACGGTCATTATGTAGTGGAATCCCGCTTTCCCAGGAATAACCTAGCTTTGTTGTTAGTTCTTTAAATTCCTGAAAGCATCCATGTATGTCACCAATAACATCAATTTTCATCCTAAAACACCTTCCTAAAAACGCATCTCGGCACTTTTGGCCAGATATATATCAGATTCAATAGTTATAAACATAAAAAAATCACGCCACTCTCCCTATTATAAGAAAAATGGCGTGATTTTATTTCATTAAGTTAAAGTTAATCAAACATGAATTTCTTTGTTCTAGAACGAACATTTAGAACAATCCCGATTGCAATCATATAGGTTGCAAGGGAACTCCCCCCGTAACTAATGAACGGCAATGGAAGACCTGTGATTGGTAGAATTCCAACCGTCATTCCAATGTTTTGGAATACTTGGAAGGTGATCATTCCGATTACACCTGCACATAGATAACTGCCGAATGGGTCATGGCTTTCTAATGCTATATGAATCATTCGATAGATTAATAAGAAGAATAAAGAAATAATAATACTTGTTCCAACAAATCCGAATTGCTCTGCTACTACAGCGAAAATAAAATCAGTGTGACCTTCTGGAATCGTAACCTCAGACTCTTGGAATCCTTTGCCGTGTAATTGGCCAGAACCGATTGCAAGTAAGGAACGAACTAATTGATGTCCTTCATTACCCGCAGTATCAAAAGGAGCAAGCCAGCCATAAAATCGACTCATCTGATAGTCTTCTATTATATACTTAAAGAAAAAATCAGGAAAGTTAAAGTATAGAAAAACCCCTACAGATACTGTAAAAACAGCTGTAAAAACTGCTGCGAAAATAATTCTCCATTTAATTCCAGCAACGAGTAGCATTGTAGCAATGATTGACATAAAAACCATGGTCATTCCCATATCAGGTTGTAACACTAAAAAACCAATCGGAGGAGCAGATGCTAATAAAATCTTTCCAATAAGTAGAAGATCGTCCTTTACTGTATTAATCGGATAATTTTCACGATGATCTGAAATAATTTTACTTAGCACAATGATCATAAATATTTTCATTAATTCAGAGGGCTGGAAGCTTGCAAAACCAAAGTTGTACCAACTTGTTGCTCCCTTTACCTTCGAAGCAAAAGGGATATCTACAACATATTTTTCAACAAACAGACCAAATAATAGCACCATCCCGAATCCATATAAATACCAGGAAATCATTTTAAATCGATCAAAATCGATCACCATGGTTCCAATAATCGCGACAATTCCTATTACATACCATTGAAGTTGTTGTGCAGCGAAGTTGATATTTTTAAGCTTTTCTGGTAAAAAGGGCTGTGCACTTTGGATTGCAATGGCACTAACGATAGCCATTAGAAATAAAATAAACAACAATGTATAATCAATTTTTTGTGGAGTATTTTCTTTATTCATGGATAAAAAAATCCTTTCTAATCTGGCACGAGTTTTATATTATAGAAAACAGGGTATAATTCAATATCCACTTTATCATAAATAGCCAATTTTATCTTAGCTTATTTTTGATTGATTGCAAATCTTTACATAGCACATCACTAAATAAAAAATGATATACATATAGCCACAAAAAGTAAATGGTCGTATGTTACATTTCTGAAAATGTATGTAAATTTTTTGTTTTTTCAGTTGTAAGGGGGGAAGCAACGTGTTACAACAAGAGGTAAATGAAAAGGAGCAGCAGCAACTAGAAAATGAACAATTGCTTACAGCTCTTGAAAATGAGAATATTGATCAGTTCCGGACTGTATTTTTAGATATACATCCATACGAAAGAGCAAAATTCTACGCGAAATTGCCAAAAGATGCTAGAATGCACGTATATCTTTTTTTGTCTCCATCGGAAATGGCGGAAGTTTTTGAGAACCTTGAAATAGATGAGAATGAATATGAAGAGCTTCTATCTGAGATGGATCCAACGTTTGTTGCAGATATGCTTTCTCAAATGTATGCGGACGACGCTGTTGACGTATTAAATGAATTAGATAAAGAACAGGTCGCAAGCTACTTAACAATAATGGATGATGAAGCTGCAGGGGAAATTAAACAACTCCTTCATTATGAGGAATATACAGCCGGTAGTATCATGACTACCGAATTTATCGCGATACATGCCAATCAAACGGTTAAATCAGCGATGTATATTTTGAAAAAGGAAGCTCCTCGTGCTGAAACGATTTATTATATTTATGTAATAGATGAGGAAAAACACCTTGTAGGAGTTATTTCAATTCGGGATCTACTTGTAACTGATGATGACACAATGATTAGTGAAATTATGAATGACCGAGTTGTCTCCGTGTCTGTTAGTGAAGATCAGGAAGAAGTTGCACGGAGGATGAAAGACTATAATTTCTTAGCTGTTCCGGTAATTGACTTTCAAAACCATTTATTGGGGATCATTACAGTAGATGATATTATCGATGTTATGGATGAAGAAGCATCTGATGATTACTCAAAACTTGCGGGGATATCAGATGTTGATTCAGCAGATAAAAACATTTTCACATCAGCTAAAAAGAGATTGCCATGGCTCATTATCTTATCTTTCCTTGGAATGCTAACTGCAAGCCTAATCGGGCGATTCGAAGCAACGCTTGATCAGGTTGCAATATTAGCTGTCTTCATTCCGTTAATTGCTGGTATGGCTGGTAATACCGGAACACAAGCCTTGGCTGTTGCTGTCCGGAGAATAGCGATTGGTGAAGATGAGGAAGAAAATAAATGGCTATTGATCATGAGAGAAGCCGGAACAGGAGTAATAACTGGTGCTGTTTGTGGAACGGTAATAATGTTTGTTGTTTATTTTTGGTTAGGTGATTTCTTTCTTGGACTATTAGTTGGATTTTCGATTCTAATTACTTTGATAGTCGCTACTCTGGCAGGTGCACTTGTACCATTACTTATGCATCGGTTGAAGGTTGACCCGGCGGTTGCTTCAGGGCCTTTTATCACCACAATCAATGATATTATAAGTATTTTAATTTATTTTGGGTTAGCAACATTCTTTATGGGTTATTTAGTTTAATAATAAAATCATCTTATTTATAAGGGGGTAAAATATGGAACATGGTGCTTCATTAACATCATTAGTTATCGTGATGGTGGTGGCCTTTTTGACACCACTGTTATTACATAGGTTTAAGCTGCGGGCGATTCCTGTCGTTGTAGCTGAAATTATCATGGGGATTATCATCGGAAAAAGTGGTTTCGATGTGGTCGAACCTGATATGTGGTTGGAAACATTATCTACACTAGGATTTATCTTTTTAATGTTTTTAAGTGGAGTTGAAATTGACTTTACGGCTTTTGCAGGAGGGAAGAAGCGACAAAAGCTTCCTAATGGCCAAAAGGCTCCAAATACTTTTTTAGTTTCCGTCATTGTTTTTGCAGGTATTTTTATCTTATCACTTCTATTATCATTTATGTTTGTGAGGTCTGGGTTTACGGATAATGCATTTTTAATGACATTAATCATTTCCACTATCTCTTTAGGTGTTGTTGTACCAACTCTGAAGGATGCCCAAATCATGAAAACGAATATCGGTCAGATTATTTTATTAGTCGCAGTTGTGGCCGATCTCGTGACAATGATTTTACTTGCTGTGTTTGCATCAATTTATGGTGGCGGAGAGAGCAATATGTGGCTACTCTTAATCCTATTCGGTGCGGGTGTACTCCTCTACTTCGTTGGGAAAAGATTCCAAAATCGTTCCTTCCTAGAAACGATGTCAAAGGGTACAATCCAAATTGGAACAAGAGCCATTTTTGCGCTAATTATGATTTTAGTTGCTCTTTCTGAGACCATTGGTGCAGAAAATATTTTGGGAGCTTTTTTAGCGGGGGTATTAGTGTCGCTATTATCTCCTAACCATGAAATGGTGCAAAAGCTTGATTCATTTGGGTATGGATTTTTAATTCCAATCTTTTTCGTAATGATTGGTGTAGAACTTGATTTATGGGCACTTTTCCAAGATCCGAAGATTCTATTGCTCATTCCCTTGTTATTTATAGCATTAGTCATTTCAAAAATGCTTCCGATTCTCTATATTAAGCGATGGTATGATTGGAGAACGACCATTGGAGCAGGTGCGTTACTAACATCAACATTATCACTTGTTATAGCTGCTGCAACTGTTGGGGAGAAAATGGGTATCATTGATGACAGAATGTCAGGTGCTTTAATCTTGGTTGCGGTCATTGCGAGTATTGTTTCACCTATTGGGTTTAAAAAGCTTTTTCCAAAGCAAGTGGTCGAAGAACCAGTTATCCGTGTTGCTTTTATCGGTGCAAACCAGATGACTTTACCAGTAACGCGAGAGTTGAATTCGAAACTATATGATACGACTCTTTATCATACAGTGCAGGATAAAATTGATAAAAGACATTCTGATTCAGTGTTTGATATTGTTGAACTCTCTGATTATTCGATAGACACACTAAAAGATTCGGATGTATTTGATGTGGATATTTTAGTGATAACGTCGGGATCGGATGAGTTGAATGCTGAAATTGCAAAATTCGCGAAGGAAAATGGAGTAGACCGTGTAATCGCAAGAATTGAATCAGGCGAGCTTGGTGATGAGCTAAAAGACCTTAATATCGATGTCTTCTCATTACTAATGTCTACGAATACATTACTCCGTGCGTTAATCGAAGCGCCTAGTATTATGACAATCTTGACTAATCAGGAGCAGTCCTTGTATCAGATTGAAATGAACAATAGTCTTTATGATGGCACAATGCTACGGAATTTCCCGTTTACTGGGGATGTAATCTTTGTTCGCATTTTTAGAGGCAAAGATTCAATCGTTCCACATGGTGACACTGAACTTCAGCTTGGGGATCGTTTAATCGTAACTGGCTCGAGGGAGTATGTTGATGAGTTAAGAGTGGATTTAGAATTCTAAAGGAAAGAGGGCGAACCCAAATTTTGGTTCGCCCTCGTTTTAATTAACCTACAATATTATATCCTGAATCTACATAAATGACTTCGCCAGTTACTCCACGTGAAAGGTTACTTAGCATAGCGATGGACATGTTTCCAACATCCTCTTTTGTAACGTTTCTCTTTAGTGGAGCTTTTTCTTCAATCATTTTCATAATATCATTGAAGCCTGGAACTCCTTTGGCAGCTAAAGTTCTAATTGGACCAGCAGAAATTGCGTTGACTCTAATCCCATCTTTTCCAAGATCAAATGTGAGGTATCTTACACATGCTTCAAGTGCAGCTTTTGCAACGCCCATTACATTATATCCTGGCAAAGCACGTACGGCACCTAAGTAGGACATTGTTATGATCGAAGCGTCATCTGCTAAATATGGTCGTGCAGCTTTTGCCGCAGCTACTAAGGAATAGGCACTTGTGTCCTGTGCAAATGCATATCCATCACGGGATGTCTCGATAAAATCACCTTTTAAGTCATCGGCGTTTGCAAACGCAACAGAGTGAACTAATCCGTGAATGGTTCCTACTTTTTCACCAATTTCATTAAACGCTTGCGTGATGCTTTCGTCACTGTTCACATCGCATCTAACAATCATTTCTGCGGGATAATTGTATTTCTCTAATAATTTTTCAAGCTTTTCACGAGAACGATCTAGACGGTATGTATAAATGACTTTTGCACCAGCTTTATATAGGGATTCTGCAACACCCCATGCTATACTTCTTTCATTGGCTACACCCATTACAACAATATTTTTACCTTCTAATTGAATTAAATCTTCCATAGTAACCTCCATAACAGCATCAAAAATGGTATTCCATTGTTTATTATACCTAGTTTTAGTATCTGATACTAATCATATCATTTTTTAGTAATTAACCCAAGTGTAGTGTTAATGTAAATCTAAAAATAGTCATAAATAAATTGTAAGGCGATGGATAAGATAACTATGTGCTTAACAAAGGAGTGCACAGTACATGGATAAAATCTCAACTATTTTAAGGAGGGCAACAATGAGAAT
This sequence comes from Ferdinandcohnia sp. SAFN-114, assembly GCF_059415045.1. Classification (NCBI taxonomy): domain Bacteria; kingdom Bacillati; phylum Bacillota; class Bacilli; order Caryophanales; family Bacillaceae; genus Ferdinandcohnia; species Ferdinandcohnia sp. SAFN-114. The sequence continues at coordinate 16,254 of NZ_JBPFDQ010000023.1, forward strand.
CTTAAGTGGAAATCCAAAAGAAGAGCCTTTACATTACGGCGAGGTTTTTGATCTTTGGTCTTCGGTACTTGTTGGGAATAGCGATGATATCAGGTTATCAAACCTTGATTAACCATGCTGGTGATGATGATTTAAAAAAAATATTAGCTGAAGCCATCAATCTTGGTAAGCAGGAAACAAAACAGGTGGAGGAGTTATTGAAAGAAAATGGTATTGGTTTACCACCTGCTTCACCAGAGCCACCTGCAGCTTGTTTAGAAGACATTCCAGTAGGTGCAAGAGTGCCGGATCCAGCAATTGCTGCTACACTTTCAGCGGATACTGCAGCAAGCCTAGTACTATGTAGTCAGGTGATTGGTAAATCAATCAGAGAAGATGTTGCAATGATGTATGGTCAATTCCATAATCAGAAAGCTGTATTAGGTGCGAAAGTACTTCGATTAAATAAAGAAAAAGGTTGGCTAATTCCGCCACCGTTACATCTCCATAAACAAGGAGATTGTTAATTTTTCTTAGGACAAAAATGACGAGCAGAGTGATTCTTATGAATCGCTCTGCTTATTTATATTTAAATTGAAACCTCATTGTATTAGGTCTTTTTAAATGAATTTTGGACCTTGATTCTATTTGGCGTTTATTTTAGTTATCAAGGAATTAAAGCGCTCATTTAAAGGAAACTTATATTTGTTAACCGGCTTTGTTTATTTTTTGAATTAAAATAAGGACCACTTCTGATAAAATAAAGTTACCACACCATATCTTGAAAGAAGGGTCCTTATGTTTAAAAATTATATCATGAATCAATTAGTTTTGCCTTTAGATTTAGAAGTAAAATTACAAAATAATGATATAGCCTTCCATGTTCATCACTTAGTTGAAAGTATCCCGCAAGAAGCTTTCGAACCATTTCTTCGAAATGAGGGCTGTCCAGCTTATCATCCACGCATGATGCTTAAAATTATCTTATGTGCCTACACGCAATCAGTCTTCTCTGGACGAAAAATTGAAGCCCTATTAAAAGATAGTATTCGTATGATGTGGTTAGCTCAAGGGTATGAACCAAGCTACCGCACAATCAATCGATTTCGCATTCAACCAGAAGTGAAAGATATAATTCGCGAATGTTTTGTCCAATTCCGTTGCCAATTGGTCGAAGAAAAGCTTATTGATCAAGAAGCTATTTTTATTGATGGTACAAAGATTGAAGCGAATGCAAATAAATTTACATTCGTATGGAAGAAATCCATTGAGAAATATAGTGAAAGCTTAATTGAAAAGTCAAACCAGCTATATAACGAGCTACTTAAGAACGAAATCGTACCTGAAATTGAAATTGAACGTGAAAACACTGAACAGTTATCGTTGGAAGAGCTCACTCAATTGGTTAAAAAAGTAGACGAAGTCGTAACCGAGTATGATAAACAAATTGAAGCTACATCAGATGTTTCAGAACGAAAAGCTTTAAGAAGCGAACGTAAATATCCGAAACAAGCGCGTAAGCAATTGATTGATTTTGTCTTGCGTAAACAGAAATACCAAAGAGATTTAGAAATCTTTGGCACACGTAATAGCTATTCTAAAACAGATCCCGATGCGACATTTATGCGAATGAAAGAAGATTATATGAAAAACGGACAATTGAAAGCTGGTTACAATGTACAAATCGCAACGGAAGGTCAATACACTCTTGCTTATAGTTTGTTTTCAAACCCAACGGATACGCGTACGTTAATTCCATTTCTAGATGAAATCGAGCAGCATTATTTTGTGTTACCGAAACACATTGTCGCAGATGCAAGTTATGGTAGTGAACAAAACTATAATGATATCCTTTCCAATAGAAAACGAGAAGCACTTATTACTTATAATATGTATTTGAAGGAGCAGAACAAAAAGTATAAGCAAAACATATTTAATCCTGACAATTGGCATTATGATGTAGAAACAGATACATATACATGCCCTAATCATAAACGTCTTGAATTTCAATATCATTCTATTCGCACTGATCGTACAGGGTTTGAACGGAAGTTCAAAATCTATGAGTGCGAAGACTGTTCGGGATGCCCATTTCGTTTATCATGTACAAAAGCCAAAGAAGGCAACAATCGAAAACTAATGGTGAATGAAAAGTGGGAACAGCAAAAAGAATATGTAAGAGCGAAGCTTTCAGAAGAGAAAACGAGTGCCATCTATCGAAAACGCAAAATCGATGTGGAACCAGTTTTTGGATTCTTGAAGGCTAATTTGCGTTTCTCCCGATTTTCTGTAAGAGGAAAATCGAAGGTAGAAAACGAAATGGGCCTAGCTTTAATGGCAGTGAATTTAAGAAAATTCACTGCCAACAACTAAGGTAATGGGAGAATTTACACGAAAAAATAGAAAAAGGTGAGTTTGAGCGCGCTCAAATTCACCTTTTTCACTATTCGAAGCTAGTTATGTCCCAGCCTCTTTTTACTTAGCGTTCAATTAGCCATTATGCATAGTAAAAGATGTTTAAGGATAGGTTAATCTTGATATAAATATTAGAATTCCGAAGGAGATAGGAGACATGCAAAAAACGGAGAAATGGGGTGTGCTCTCACTAGCATCCATCCCATTAGTCATGACCTTAGGTAATTCTATGCTTATTCCCATTTTACCGATTATGGAAAAAGAAATTGGTATTACATCCTTTCAATCAAGTTTAATCATAACGATTTATTCTATAGTAGCCATCATCTTAATCCCAATCGCTGGTTTTCTCTCTGATCGAATCGGAAGGAAAAAGGTCATTATCCCAAGCTTAATAATTGCAGGGATAGGGGGATTAATTTCTGGACTAGCTTCGTGGTTATTTGAAAGTCCATATTTGATCATTTTAATCGGAAGGTTTTTACAAGGCGTTGGAGCTGCTGGTGCTTCCCCCATTGTTTTACCTTTAGTAGGTGATATGTGCAAAAGTGAGAAAGATGTGAATACAGGACTAGGATTGATTGAAACATCAAACACGTTTGGAAAGGTACTAAGTCCAATTTTAGGTGCAATACTTGCAGCTTTTATTTGGTATATGCCATTTTTTGCTTGATTTCGATTCTTTTGATTCAATTTCTTGTACAAACTCCAAAGAATAATGAAGTGGATACCTCAAGCTTCTCTTTTTTTCTAAAGAAAATTAAGCGCACACTTAAGGAAGAAGGAAGATGGCTGATTTCCATTTTTATCGTTGGCGCCATATGTTTTTATATTCTTTTTGGGATGCTCTTCTTCTTATCGTCGATTTTGGAGGACAAGTACGGAATTGATGGAATTATAAAAGGTCTCATCCTTGCAATTCCACTCGGTGCACTTTGCTTATCTTCATTTATCACTGGAAAGAAGCTTGGTGATGATAAAAATGCAATCAAATGGATTATTTTTTCGGGGATTTTTGCAGCTACTGTAGCTGTTTTTGGAATATGTTACACGGAAAATCTGTACATTTTTATAGCTGCCCTTGTCATTTGCGGGATAGGTATCGGAGTCGCTCTTCCAAGTTTGGATGCACTCATTACGAATGGCACTGAAAAAGACGAAAGAGGTACAATTACCTCTATTTACAGTAGTGCTCGATTTATTGGGGTTGCGATCGGCCCACCTGTTTTTGCCATTTTAATGAAGCTTTCACATGATATCTTGTTTTTCTCGGTAGCTGGCATTTCGGCTGTAGCAACCGTTCTTGTTTTATTTTTTATTAAACCCCCCAAGCTGGTTCGAACAGATTCTTTATTTCAAAAGGTAAAGAGGTAGAGGGGATATGGCTAAAGGAAAAAGTGAGAAAAAGATTAAATGGTGGCAGCTTTCCCTTTTTGGAGTTGGATGTACAATAGGCACAGGTTTTTTTCTAGGGTCCAGCATTGCGATTCGAACAGCTGGCCCCTCTGTGTTGATCCTATTTATTATAGCTGCAATTGGAACTTATTTTGTCTATGATGGATTAGCTAAACTTACTGCAAAAAAAACTGAAAAAGGGGCGTTTCGTACTTATGCAAAACAAGCTTTCGGAAGATGGGCTGGCTTTAGTATAGGTTGGATTTACTGGAGTGCCGAAATGCTTATCATGGGAAGTCAGCTTACTGCATTGTCTATTTTTACTAAATTTTGGTTTCCTGGTACCCCTTTATGGGTCTTTGCTGTAATCTATGGTGTGTTAGGTTTAGCTGTATTGTTGATTGGTACAAGTGGGATTAACAAACTAGAGAATGTTTTTGCTCTCATCAAAATCTCGGCAATCCTTATGTTTATTGTAATTGCGGTATTGGCAGTAACAGGTGCTATCGATGGAACAAGGGATCCTCAACTGCCTTCTGAATATTTCCCGAAAGGAATAATGGGGCTCTGGTCCGCCTTGATTTTTGCGTTCTATGCCTTCGGTGGGATTGAAGTAATGGGATTAATGGCAACCCAGCTTAAGGACAAGAGTGAAGCACCAAAGGCTGGAAAGATGATGCTTCTTCTTCTAACCATCATTTATTTGGCTTCCGTTGGACTTGCTGTGATGCTCGTGTCGTGGAAAGTCTTCACAGGTGAAGAAAGTACATTTGTAGTTGCTTTAGATAATTACAATATCCCATTAATTGCTGATATTTTTAATGGGGCCTTGATTATTGGAGGATTCTCCACAATGGTTGCTGCTCTATATGGGGTAACAAGTATTTTAGTGAACTTGTCAGAAGACGGAGATGCCCCAAAGATCTTTTCAAAAAAAGGGAAATTAAAGGTGCCATTACCAGCCTTTATTTTAACAGCATCCGGCCTACTTACTTCAATTATCTTTTCGCTTTTAATGCCTGATAGTATTTACGAATATGTAACGACTGGAGCAGGGCTCATGCTCTTATATAATTGGTTATTTATCCTCTTGTCTGCAAATCGACTATTAAAGCCTGGATTTGTTGGGAAAATGAAATATTATCTTGGCGTGCTATTTATTTTACTTGCGGTTAGTGGAACATTGTTTAGTAAAGAAATTCGTCCAGGCTTTTTTATTAGTCTCGGATTTATCGTGATTATCTTTATATTTGCTTTTATTAAAAACAAAGGTAGTAAAAAGAAAGAGTCCAAGGGCATGGACACTTTATTTGAAAAACTTCAAAAAACTTAGTGACTTAGTAAAAGTTTTATACCTTGAAAACCAAAATAGATACCAAAGCCCATGAGAGATAGCCCGGATACAATGGAAATGAGTGCTAATAGACGTGAGGTTAAGATCCTCCGAAAACCACTCGATACTGTTGCCATTGTTATATCCCATAGAAGTAGTCCACAAAAAATGGCTGCACTATAGAGGATTAGTTCGCTACTGGTTGAAGTGGAAGCTGTTTTGGCCAATACAGAGCCATAAATCCCTAACCAAAATAAAATAGTAAGCGGGTTTGTAATCGACATGATAAATCCAGAGAAAAAGGCTTTAAAAGCAGGTTCCTGGTTTCTGGAATTCTCCATCTTAATTTGTCCGGCACTTAACATACTTTCAACACCGGTATAAAACAATACAAAACAACCAAAAAGCCATAGAAACGTTTGGATAAATGGGGTATTGATGAAGGATATAAGACCTAAGTAAACAATGAGCATGTATACTCCATCAGCGAATACTGCACCAACACCAACGAGCCAAGCATGGAGGAAGCCGTATTTGATACCTCTGTCTAATTGTGCAGCATTAACGGGGCCAATGGGTGCTGCAAGGCTGAGACCTAATAGAACATAACTGAAAAGAACGCCCATTTGAATTTACACCTCTTAAAAGACTTGTCTTAGGAATTGTATTCAAGATGGAGAGCTTGTATCACTTTTTTAAAGGAGATGACGAAATTGGATAATCTTTTGAATCAACTTGTACAGTCTGTTGACGAAGCCGAGCATGCCGTAATTGAGTCACAAGGAAATGGTGACAGGGAGCGATTCCAGTATGCTCAAAACTTGGTACTACAAGCAAAGGAACAATTGCGAGAAGTAGAAAATTCAGGCGTAACGGAAGAACCGGCATACATACGCGCAAAAGCGCTGCTTCGTAGGTTAGAAGAAACACAGCGTGCAATCGAAGCAACGACTAAGTAAGGAACGTCAAACTTACTTATTTTAGTAGATAAAAGTGAGTTTTAGATGAAAATAAATTTTGGCATGACGCCCATAGGTTTGATTATCTTATCAAAAAAGGAATGAGAGAATGATAATTCCGGAGGAGACTGCGAAAAAAATAGATGGTATATATATAACTTTAGCTGAAGCTGATCAAAAAGATCATGAAATTTGGCTTGAATATGTGTTTTTATCCTGGCAATGGTGGCTTTGCGTCATACTTACTATTGTTCCTTGGGTGGTATGGTGGAAATATAGAAAAAAAGAATCTACGAATCGCTTACTATATGGGGCATTTTTTATCATTGGCATTTCTATAATACTGGATTCTTTTGGGTCAGAATTAGGTTTTTGGGATTACAGATATGAACCTATTCCGTTCTTGCCATCTTTCATGCCTTGGGATTTAAGTCTTCTTCCTATACTTTTTCTTGTTCAAATCAAGCCAAATATTTCACCTATTTTAAAAGCCTTACTCTATTCCACTATTAGCACATTTATAGGAGAGCCTTTGTTCGAATGGTTAGGTTTTTATCAATCGATAAAATGGAATCCTCTTTTTTCATTTCCTTTGTATTTTTTGAAATTTTTAACAGGGTATTTCCTTGTCTCAAGGGAGAACTTTGAGGAGCTAATACACAGTTGAAGTAATTAATTTTATGTAATCCCTCTCAATTGGATTGGCCATAGGACAACTTTGTATGTTTAACTTAGAAATTATAACCGGATTTTTCAATTTGAAGGCTGATTCTGAAAGATTAATAAACTTTTCTTAATTTATATCCCTAGTCATTCAAGGCTACACAGGGTTCGTATATGACTAAAAACGAAGGACTGGAACAGAAAAAACTGATATCAAGAAGATATCAGTTAAGAAAAGTAAAGATATCACTATGGATTAGAGGCGTTTATTACAACTCTATATTTATTCGGAAGATTGATTATTTAGTACTGAAAAATAATTAAATTCCAGAACATAACAAACGATCCTAGTTAGGAATAATGGGACGTTGTCATTCAACAAGGGACAGTACTGAAAAAATGCTTATTTTCTTGAAAATCCAGATTAGGAAAATAATAAATGATACTATGTAACACAATTTGGGAGATACTTTATCCCCATCTATGGCGATCATAAATTATTTTTCAAAAAAGCATTTCTGTGTGAAAAAGTCTATAAGGCTTTTTTATTAAATAAGCTTTTTTTACATATAATGTATCTTATTGGATAGTTTAAAAGAAAAGGAGAGATAGACTTAAGGAAAAAGGATGATGAAGTTTGACAATAAAAATCCAAAAATTTGTTAATGTTGTTTTGGTTTTACTAACATGGTCGACATTACCCTTTATAGGGTTAAGTTCCATAAAAAGATTTTCCCCATCGGCACTTCTTATCGTTCTATTTGAATGTATAAATGGAATGATTGGGAAAAGACGTAAATGGTGGGTTTTTTATAATAAGCCAGAATCACATTTGTTTGGGGAATTTCCATTTTATATTGGTCCATTTTTCGTAAGTTCCCTTTGGATATTAAAATGGACATTTGGTAATTTTAAAAAGTTTTTATTACTCAATGCGATTCTAAATGCTATCTTTGCTTTTCCGATTGCAAGGTTTTCAAGGAAGATAAAATATTACACATTAGACCAGATAAATGAATTTCAATTTTTCATTTATTATTTTTATAAGGCATTTATATTGTATGGGGTTCAGTTTCTATTTGAAAAAAATTATTCCCCCAAGAAATGGTGATGCACATTTAAAAAAGACTAGGAAAAGGTTGAAATCCTAGTCTTTTTTCTTTGTTAAGTTAAATTTCTTGTAACATATTAAGCTAATTTACGTATGGTCAATAATACTTGTTAGCTTTATTGATTCTTCGGCTGATTCCTATAGACATTTTGTAATTCTACAACGATAGATTGTGGTTCTTATAAAAATCCGCAATTTAATCGGGATGTTTGTCCAAAAGTTTTTCGGAGATTTTGAATAGGATATAGTAATTCAAAAGAAAGGAGTGAGGAGAATGAATAGACCATGGTTTCCTGGCAGAGGTGGAGACAATGAAAGTGAAAGCCGTAGCCGTTCAAAAGCTGACAGCGACTCAAAAGCAAATGTAGACTTCAAGAATGACAATGAGCTACGAAATAAAACTGATGTAGAAAGTGACAATGAAAATAGATTATCTGACAAAAACATTAACAAAGCTGAAGCGAAAGTTATTGACAGCGGAAACTCAAAAGTAGATCTTGATATTAAAGTAGATTCGGATTCTAAAGCGAGAGCAAAAGCGAGAACTCGTGCGGATGCTGAATCAGATCAAGATCAAGACCAAGACCAAGATGTGGACTTCTAAGAGAAACGGGGTATATGTTTTCTATATACCCCGTTTTTTATAAAAGAAGGGGAGGGGAGTTATGAGATCTTGGCTAAATGATTTATATGTATGGGAAAGATCCGATAATGAAATTAAGAATGATAATCGTATTAAAGATTCTAACATAACAGACACCGAGGCAGTAGTAAACAAAAGTGGAAACTCGGATGTTGATGTAAATGTCTCTGTTGACATTGATACCATGCCAATCGCACTTGCAATTTTAGTACAATCCCTCGTAAAAAAAGAAATAACAGATGAAGAGTTTGAAATAGCTACAAAAAAACTGTTTAATTTATCGGAAAAATACCACGAAGCAAGAAAGAAAAAAGAATCGAAAGTAAAATATTTTAATGATAATATATGGAGAAGATGATCTATGCTTCTCTTTTACATAATTTTTAAAAAATAGGAGATACCTTTTGAGCAAAGATTTTATCATACTTGTGGAATGGGAGATTGAAAGAGCTGTAAATGGTAGGCTTCAATTACTTTGACGGAAATAATATAAATGCAAAGAAAAAGATAAAGGTGAACTTTAACCTTTATCTTTTTCTTTAAACGTAGTTGACTTCAATATGAAAAACTTAGAAAGTATGATCAGCGGAATAATAAGATGAATGAAGAGACGAGCATCATAGTGATTAATAAGATACGAATGTATAAGTCTGGTACTTTGACAGTTATCCTACTACCGATAAGTACACCAGGAATCGAACCTATTAATAGTTGAAGCAATAGTACATAATCAATAGTACCTAAAAATGAATGTGCTAGCCCTGCGACCCCCGTTATCAACACGCCATGAAGGATATCTGTACCCACTAGAGTGGAAGATTTATACGGGTATAGCCATAATAATAAAGCAATAAATAAAGTTCCACTTCCCACCGAGGTAATCGCAACTAGAAGACCTGTTAGAAACCCTATCGATATTAGTATACCAGTGTTTACTTGCTTTGAACCGTCATATATTGACTTTTTCCTTACAGCCAATTTTAGTAACATAACGATTGAAATAAGTATGAATGCAACTGAAATACTTTTAGTAATAAACAAATTTAAATCTGTTTGGTTTCCCTGTTTGATAAATAAAAGAAGTAGTAATCCTGTTAATGTTCCAGGAATGCTGCCTATGGCGACACGTAGTATTAAGTTAAAATCAATCGTCCTTTGTCGCCAATGCTGCCATGCACCAAATGACTTAGTTACAGACGCAAAAATCAGATCCGTACCAACCACAACAGCAGGGGACACACCAAACCCGAAGAGGAGGAGTGGGGTCATAATAATGCCCCCACCCATCCCTGTTGTTCCAATGATCATACCAACCACCAGTCCGCTAATCGCAATCCAAATGTCCATGGATATCCACCAGCCCTTTATTGGGTATATAATCATTATCTTGCAAGTATTGTAAAATAGTAATTGTTGCATCCCGAATTGATAGTTTATTGGTTTCAACTGTTATTTCTGGATTAACAGGGACTTCATAAGGGGAGTTTATACCTGTGAAGTTTTGTATTTCACCATCCCGCGTTTTTTTATAAAGACCTTTTGGATCTCTTCGTTCACACTCTTCAATTGGGCACTTAACATAAATTTCAATAAAATCCCCTTCATTGACAAGAGATCTTACCATAGTGCGGTCAGCATGGTATGGGGAAATACTGGCTACAATTGGAATTATGCCTGCTCCAACAAATAACTTGGACACTTCTCCAATTCGTCTAATATTTTCTGCTCGATCCTCAGCACTAAAACGTAGATCTTTATTTAAACCGTGACGGATATTATCCGCATCAAGTAAGAAGCATTGAATATCCCTGCGAAAAAGTTCTCGCTCAATCTCTACAGCAAGAGTCGATTTGCCTGCCCCGGAAAGACCAGTAAACCATAGAATGAAACTTTTATGACCGTTAAGCTGATTTCTGTCCTCCTTTGTAACTTTCGTATTTTGCCATACAATGTGGACATCTTTTGTTTTGTTTTGTTTTTCCCATGTTATTCCGAATTGTCCTATCAAATGTTCATCATTATGAAAGTCCGATCCACCTGTCATAAGTAACTGAAATTCATTTGCAAGCTGCTGATAACGGGCGTTATCATCTTTCTTTTGTTTTCGATGCCATACCTCAATTCCATCAAATTGAAATTGCATTAATTCACGTACAACCATGTCATCGCCAATCAATAATGGGTGTGCTAAGACAGCTTTACCCCCAGCTCGATGAATAAGGTCAATTCCTTCCGCAGGGGATAGAATGACCTTGTCTACTGCACATGGTTTTCCATCAGCTAAAAAGTTATCGAACACTGATTGGTAATCCGATACATAGCCTTTATTAACGATTGCCTTAGCAATATGTGGTCTTGCGATAATATTCCCTTTACTGAATTCTTTCACATCATCAATCGTTATGGGCATTTCTAATTCCGTGAATTTCTTTATGATTCTTAATGCTCTTTCTTCTCTACCTTCACGCAAATGAGATAGAATGTTAGTTAATTCAGTGTTTGCTTCGATATTGTAACCAAGAATGTCGATGCTTCGACCCTTATATTTCGTACTTATCTCCACACCTGCAATAACCTTAATCCCATAATCGAGTCCAGCTTGACGTGCTTCTGCGATTCCCTCAAGGGTATCGTGATCAGTAATAGCAATCGTTCTTAATCCAGCAATACGCGCTTTTTGTACAAGTTCACGTGGTGTATAAATCCCATCTGAGTATGTTGAGTGAATATGGAGATCAAAGAATCCTTCCTCTAACGTGTTTAGTAGGATGTTCTCTTTCATTTGTTATCATATCCTTCTAAAGGGAGCGCTTTACTTAGAATGTTTAGGGTAATAGGGTTGTGACTAGGAGGAGGGAAGAGCTGAGTCACTATAAATCACTTCCTTCTAATTTATTCTTTATTAGTAAATGCTATTAGAATCTTAATGGTGTTAGACAAGTATCCTGTTTTTCTACTAGCTAAAAACCCAAATTTAATAAGGCCATTTACTTGACTCTAGTAATTCAAAACTCCCCCATAAAAAAAGGTAAATTAGTAGTGATTGGATATCCTCGGAGTTAGGTTATAGATTATCTTTTATAAGCATGTTTAGTGCGGTGGACTTTACCGTTTCATACTGTAATGCACTTAAAAGTTCATCCGCTAATAATGGGGTTTTTCGAACATATCTTTCACGGATTACATCATAGAGTTCGTAAGGGAAAAGCATATCAATAAACATGATGTTTTTCTGTTCAGCCGTTAACGGGGAAATTGACTCATAGGCATTAATCATTGTATTGAATTGTTCTGCATTCCAATGTCCAGTAGTATCCAGTAATGGAATTATCATTTTACGTAAATCTCTAATAGGTAAATCGTATGAGACTGTATCAAGGTCAATTACCCAAATTCGATTGTCAGGGGAAAGTAGAGAATTTCCCGTTCCGTAGTCTTGGTGGCATAGGTTTGGTTCGTTTTTAATTTGATCTACCCATTCCTGGTAACCTGACTGTGAAAGCCGCTGCAATGTTTCTCTACCTTCTTTAATAAATGGATCTATTTCTTGAAGATAGGCCTGCGAGAAAGGATCGTCTGGCATCGTCTCCGCAATACGTTTCCAGGTTTCCATTTGTTGACATCGTTTGATGTAATGATTTGGCCATCGCCCCAGCTTTGTAAATATCGGTACTCCTGGTGGGGGATGATAACCGATCGAAGCCTGGTGGAATTCTGCTAGCCCTTTCATTATCATTTCTAAGTCTTCCTTCATGGTTAACTCGAATGGTCTTCCCTCGATCCAATCGTAAACAACAAATAAAAAAGGCCCACTTTTTGTATAAAGTTTTCCGTGATTATTTGGAATTATTTTTGGGACTAGCGCCCCTTTTTTTGCTAAATAATCTTGAGCATAAATTGAAAATAATGCTTTTTTTTCTGGGCGATGAATTCGTTTTAAACAAATTGTTTGTTCCGGTGTAACGACCTTCCAAACAAGAGCAAGCTGTCCACCTTGGATAATTTCAATATGATTTATGGTGAAATTCCAATATTTTAATATAGATTCTGCCAACTGAATCAGTTTTTGTTGTGCTTCAGGTGATAATACAAGTTCAGCTACTCCCTCTATAGGTGTTTCTACTAATTCTTCTTTCATGTTAGCACCTTCCTCTCCAAATCTTGTTACATATGTATGGTTAATTGCCATTTATGCGCTGGTTATAAGTCCAATATATGAAAAATAGGCATATATAATAGGGATTATGCCCTTTTTTCACTCTAGGTTAAATATCTATCACAACGATGGTCTGCTATCCGTATCATAGTTTAGGGGGAGGATTTGCCTATATAGGAAGTTCATAAAGTGTTATTAAAGGAGGTCACACACCACATGAAATTAGCAATTATTTCAACGGAAAAGCTTCCAGTTCCAGCTGTACGCGGAGGGGCAATTCAGATATATATAGATGCTGTCTCAAGAACAATTGCTCAACAACATCAAGTAACTGTTATTTCAATTACGGACAGTAGTTTGGAAGATAACGAGCAAAGGAATGGGGTGCGTTATATTCGATATGATGAGGACCAATATATTCAAAAAATTGTGCAGCATATGGAAAATGAAAATTATGATGTCGTTCATTTATGTAACCGCCCTGCATGGATTCAAAAATTAAAGGATGCTTCACCAAACACAAAATTTGTTCTAAGTGTTCATAATGAAATGTTCGATTATAACAAAATAAGTGATAACGATGGTGAGCAATGTATTGCAAGCACTTCAAAAATTGTTACAGTTAGTGATTATATTGGTCAGACAATCACCACTAGATTTCCTATCGCTAAATCAAAAACGAAAACTGTGTACTCCGGCGTAGATCTAAACGAATATCAACCAGTGTGGACTGCAGAAGGAAAGCGTGCAAGAGCTGCAATGAGGGAAAAACTTGGACTCACAAATAAAAAAGTGATTTTATTTGTAGGTAGACTAAGTAAGGTGAAGGGGCCGCATATATTATTACAGGCATTACCAAAAATTATACGAGAACATCCAGATGTTATGATGGTATTTGTTGGTTCAAAATGGTTTGGTGAAGATGAAATCAATAATTATGTAAAACATTTGTATACACTAGGAGCCTTATACCATAACAATGTGACATTTTTTAAATTTATTCGACCTATTGATATTCCTAGCTTATATTCAATGGCAGACCTTTTTGTATGCTCATCACAATGGCAAGAACCACTTGCACGGGTGCATTATGAAGCAATGGGAGCAGGATTACCGATTATAACGAGTAATCGTGGTGGAAATCCTGAGGTGGTTGAGGAAGGGAAAAATGGATATATAATATTTGACTTTGAAAATCCTGATGCTTATGCACAAATTATTAATTCGTTACTAAGCAATCCGAGTAAGAGGGAAGCGATGGGGAAATATGGGAGGAAAAAAGTAGAAAACGAATTTGGATGGAATCGGGTTGCATCCAGTTTACTTCAGGTGTATGAAGAGGTTTTAAGACAATAGAGTGAAGAAAGGGTGAGGAGCTATGGAGGAACAGAACACTCTTAAAAAAGATAACATACAGAAGGTACTTCAATTTTATCCGTTTGAGTTTGGTGAAATCACACTTATTTCAAACAGAAGTGGTCGAACAACTTGGGAGGTTGAAACAAATAATGGCCCAAAAATCTTAAAACAAGCAAACATGAAACCAGGTAGGATGTTGTTCATCGCAGGTGCACACTTACATTTACAACAAAATGGGCTAGAAATTACCCCTATTCATATGACAAAAAACGGTGCAATTTGCATTGGCACAAAAGAAAACCAATCATTTGTTTTGTATGATAAGGTCGAAGGAAATGAAATGACTTATTATAATTTAGAACAAATGGGAAAGATTATGGAGTTTACTGGTAAATTCCACACAGCATCTCAGGGTTATTTACCATCTGAAATAAGTAAAAAACGAGGGAGAGTAGGAAAGTGGCATAAATTATATAGATGGAAGCTTCAGGAACTTGAGGGGAATAAGCAAATTGCGCTTTCGAACCCAAATGATGCCTTTTCTATGATGTTTTTAGAACATGTAGATAAAATGCTCGAAAGAGGTAAGAATGCTCTACTGGCACTAGATGAACCGGAATATCAAGAATGGACAAATCAAACCATCGAACTTAGTAGTTTTACACAGCAAGATTTTACCTTAGCAAGATTTATCGAAATAAATAACCTTCCATATATGAAAGAGCTACATTCTATTACGAATGATTTACCGTCAAGGGATCTTCGAATTATTTTGAATAAAATGATGAAAAAACTTTCGGTTTGGGATGAAAAAGTTGCAGTTTACCTATTAGGTTCATATGATAAGGTCCATCCACTTACGGAAAAACAATATAAAGTGTTGTGGAATGATTTAGCTTTTCCTCACATGTTCTGTTCAATTATTCACAAATACTATTTAGGACAAAAGCTTTCGTGGTCTGATGAAAAATATATTTGGGCGCTACAAAACATTATTGCTGTTGAAAATTCTATGGATCAGTTTTTACAAGACTTTCCTACCTTTTATCGAGAGATTAAAAATATGAACGGAGGAGAAACGAATGAATAAAAAATATCTCCCTCCAGAACTGCCAACAATTACCTTATCACAATTCGTTTTTTCACCTCCTGGACCAATGGGATGGGGATTAACAGAGTACGAGAATAAAGTTAAATCTCAGGAAGAGGTAATAATTGAGAATCCTATTGATTTGGAAAATGAAGCAAATACTGTAACATCAGAATTTATGGAGTTTTCACTTGATGGTACCTTGAATGAAATTTCAAAAGGACTTGAAGGTAGCTCTACTGATTCGTTTGTTTTAAATAGCGAGAAGGATAACAGTGTAAAAGATGGAGTGGGTGCAAAGGATTTCGAAATACCAATGGAAGATATTACTGCTATAAATGGTTTAGAAGTACAAATTGATGAAACTCCAGTGGAAAAAGAGGAATTGCTAAATTCAGAGGAAAAAGAAGAAGAAAGGCTCGAAGAAATAAAAGAGCCAGAAGAAGAAAATGTTAAAAAACCTAGAGTGAAAATCATTATTAAAGAACAAATACTAAAAGGACCATGGTTACATTTCCCGCACTGAGAAAAGTATTTAAAACTTCAGCGAATAACCTATTACCTAATCAATATGTGTGCATATCCTATTGATGAAATCAAATTTACCAAGGAGGATTAATTATGGGAGAAGTTAGGAAAGCAAAGATTAAATGTGATTTTGAAAATGGATTCAGTCTCTCACCAGATATGTCCACAGAGGAAGCGCTTCAAGCTGTGTTAGATGCAGTCAGAGGAGGTACTTCTGGGAATGTTAAATTGGCAGTAGAATATATGGACAATACAGAAACTAACTTTGAAATGGAAGAAGAAGAAGAGGAAGAAGAAGAAGAAGATTAGGCCGAAGCACAGGGATAAGTAGTAAAAACAGACTCAGAAGTTTGTGTAGAACAAAGCTTTTGAGTCTGTTTTAGTTTTAATTTTCATTTTCTGTAAAGGATTGAGATCAAAGGTTTTTTATCACACTTTCCTCGTATGCATCAATATAGACTTTTTCTAATCTTTCAGCAACATGCTTGAAATCGAAATTCGTTTCAATGAAACTCCTCCCATTTTTTGCCATCCAATTTGCATAACTAGGGTTATCAATTAAATATTGTATAGCTTTCACATATGCAGAAGGATTATTGTAGTCATTAATTATTATACCAGTTTGTTGGTCCATAACAACCTCCCCATTCCCTCCTCGGTTTGTTGTAATAAGAGGAATTCCAGCTGCCATTGCTTCATAGTTGACTCGGGCAAGGGGCTCATTCCATTGGGAACTACAGACAAAAACATCTGCCATAAGAAAAATATTTGGAATCTCATCGGGGGGGATAAATTTTGTGAAAATAATATGTTCTTTTAGTGGTTCGGCTAATTTGTAAAGGTATCGTACATAATCGTTGAGTCTATTATCACTAAACCACTTTCCGCCAGTAATAACTAAAACAATATCGTTATTTTCTTTTACAAGTTTTTTTAGTGTATGAATGAGAATGTGAGGGCCTTTTGTTTTACTTAGCCTACCAACAAATAAGATTACTTTTTTGTCTCCTATCCCATACTTTTCTCTGTACTTCTGTCGAATCATACTTCCTTGTTTTGTCCAAATAGGTGGATACATTTTTAAATCAACACCTGAGTACATTACTGTTATCTTTTTTTCGGCTTCAGGAAAGCGAGCTATCAATCTATTTTTGATATATTCACTGACTGTTGTGATTTTAGTTGTCAAATTAATGGCCTTTTTTCCAAGTTCATCCGATATTTTTCGTTCTAAGAACATGTCATTGTGAAGACTTAGTACGATACGACTACTAGGTGATGCTTGTTTGTACAATTCGATATTTTTCGGACGATTAAAGACATGGATTACATCAAATGAATGATTTTTTAATTCCTCTGCAACACTATTGCGATAATTTTCTCTAGGAAAGCGAATATAATGTGTGCGATTGATCGTTTCACGAGAGTGGAGCATTTTATCTGAAATTGAAAAAATCGTTAAATCATGCTTTTCAGAAAGAAAGGGTGATACGCCGTCAATCATCATTTGAATGGCTCCCCCTTTAATTGCAGGCGCTGGAAGTTTCTCAGTGCATATAAAAGCTAATTTCACAAGTCTCCCTCCTTATATACACTTGATAAAAAGAGAAATTCCTTCTGTAATCCTTCGTATAAGGAAATCCTAGGTGAGTAAGATAAGAGATTTTTCGCTTTCTCTATATTAGCCCACGTCTGCCTTGGTTCTCCTTTAACTTTTTGTTGAAAGCTGATTTTAGCCTTCTTATTTGATATGTTTTCAAGCATAGCAATGATTTCTAGAATGGAAGCTTGTTCGTTTCCACCGATATTAATTGTTTCTCCGAGGACATTTTCTGCTTCTAAGACTGCTGTAGTACCTAGAATACAATCATCAATATACGTAAAATCTCTAGTTTGTTTCCCATCACCAAATATGGTTAACGTTTCTCCCAGAATGATTTGTTTAATAAATCGATGAAAGGCCATGTCTGGGCGCTGTCTTGGCCCGTAAACTGTAAAATATCTTAAAACAACGATTGGAAGGCCGAAATTTTTCCTGTATAAATTGCACATGGTTTCTCCAGTTAGTTTTGTTGCACCATAGGGTGATAAAGGAGTGAGTTCCATATCTTCTGCAACCTGACCAGATTTATCTCCATACACAGAGGAAGTTGAAGCAAAAACGAATTTTTTAACAGATGAGCCAATACATGCTTCTAACAACCGTTGTGTTGCTAAAATATTGTTGAAAACATAGGGCTCGAACTCACTACCCCAACTACTTCTTACACCCGGTATTGCAGCTAAATGAAAAACAACATCCACCCCTTGGAGTAAATCGGTAAGGTTTAGATCTAATAAATTTTTTTGGTGAAATGTGAATCGTGATTTGTGTTTTAATGTTTGCAGGTTAAGAGTTTTAAGATTTGTAGAGGTAGGACCAATAAGACAATCAATTCCTATTACCTCGTTTTCGGGATTTTCCAAAATTTTTTCAGTAAGATGCGATCCTATAAAACCAGCAGCTCCAGTTACAAGTATTTTCATCCTCTACCAATCCCAACATATTGAAAGCCCAATGTTTCTAGAGCTTCTTTATCTAAACAGTTCCTTCCATCGACGACTATATTACCTCGCATCAGCTCTTTTCCTTTCTTCCAATCAAATTTTATAAATTCATCCCATTCCGTAGCTAATATGACACAATCAGAATCCAAGAGAGTGGACTCAATATCTTCACTTTGTGTCAAATTTTTATGACCATCAATATGAACTTTTGCTTTAGGGTCATAGACATTGATTAAACAGTTATGAGATAGAAGTTCATCGACTATCCGTATCGATTGAGAATCCCGCGTGTCATCCGTATGGGGTTTAAAGGACAATCCCAGAACTGCTACTTTTTTTGAGGAGAGAGTAGGTAGGATGGTTTTTAGTTTTGAAAGATAAAATAAAACTTGTGTGTGATTAATTTTTTGTATGGCATCTAAGAGTGGTGTATCTATATTTTTCGTTTTTGCAGTATAGGTTAGAGAACGGACGTCCTTTGGAAAACAAGACCCACCATAGCCAAGTCCTGCCTTAAGGAATAAATTCCCAATTCTAGGATCTTTACCAATTCCGTTAGCAACATCAGTTACATCAATTTGAAATGACTCACAAATTCTTGCAATCTCATTTATAAAAGATATTTTCATAGCTAAAAATGAATTTGAAGCATATTTAATCATTTCAGCCCCTGCAAGGGATGTAACTATAAAAGGGGCGTCTAATCCTTTGTAGATTTCCTTCATTATTTTCTCAGAATAAATATCATGAACGGCAATTCCAAGAACCGTTTTATTTGGGTGGAGCATATCCCATATGGCAGAACCTTCCCGAAGAAATTCAGGATTCATCACAACATTAAATAAAGTTGGTTCCACATTCTTGCTAAGAATGTCAATTATATTTTGACTTGTTCCGGGTGGTACAGTACTTTTTATAACGATCGTTTTATAAGAGTCAATAGATAAAGAAATTTCCCTTATCACAGAGTAAATATGTGATAAATCTGTTGCTCCATTTGAGAAAGAGGGAGTGCCAACAGCAATAAAAATGACTGATGAACTATGGATTGCATCTCTTATATTTGTACTAAATGAAAGCTGTTTTGAGTTCTTCCTTATTAATTCGATTAATCCTGGCTCATAAATGGGACTCTTACCTTCTTTAAGATGATCTATTTTCTTTTTGTTATTATCGACACAAATTACGTTATGACCTAAATCGGCTAATACTGCAGAAGTTGTTAGACCTACATATCCAGCACCAATCGTACAAATCTTCATAGCCGTTCTCCTTTCATACATCATGCTTGAATATTGTATTATGAAATGCCTAGATAATGTATTTTGTCCCATAGCCCATTTTTTTAAGACGATAGATTTTCAGCATACTTTTAACACAATGGTTATATTTTTTTAGATAAGGGCTTTAGCAATTGTTAAACATTTAAAACCACTCTTCTTTATTTAAATAAGCCCTTTTTATAAACAATTTTGGCAAAAACGAATAATTTGAATAGGTATAATACCAGATGATTTATTATAAAGAAAATTTTGTGTTCAAATAGAAATGTATGTTCTCTTTTCTGAACAAAGATTGGGGGGGAGGGTAATGGTTAAAAAAGCCATTATTCCAGCAGCAGGATACGGTACAAGAAGTCTACCAATTACAAAGGTGATACCAAAGGAAATGTTTCCGATAGATTCAAAGCCAGCTATTCACTACGTTGTGGAGGAAGCCGCTTTATCCGGAATTGAACAAATTTTATTGATCGTTTCTAGGTCCAAAAGCTTAATCGTTGACTATTTTGACCACTCATTAGAATTGGAGGCATTCTTAGAAAAGGAACAAAAAATACACTTGATGAAGGAAATAAAAATACCTGACATCCAAATTTTTTATACACGACAACATTATGCAAGAGGTTTGGGGGATGCAATTCGATTGGGAAAATCTTTTGTTGGGGAGGATCCTTTCGCAGTACTGTTACCAGACGATATCATAATATCGCAAAAATCACCTGCACTAAACCAGCTCATCGATGTGTTTGATAAAACACAGAAAAGTGTAATTGGTTTAAATCAGGTTCCAGTAGATAAACTTTCCAATTATGGTGTTGTAAAGGCTAATATAACAGTTGATAATCACATTGAAATTTTGGATTTAGTCGAAAAACCCAAGCAAGATCCGCCTTCTAATTTAGCTATTATCGGAAGATATGTATTTCGTCCAGCCATTTTTAATCATCTAGAAGAATTAAATATAGGAGTAGGTGGTGAATATCAATTAACAGATGCGATCAAGTCATTGTTAGAAGAAGAAAACGTGAAAGGGAAAATTATTAATGGCACAAGATATGATATAGGAAAAGTGGATGAATATTTTAAATTACTTAATTATATTCACAATAATAGGAAAGAAAAGTAATAGATTACTTGAAACTAGATTTTGTAAAGAGGTGTTTTCAGTTGGAACTTTCATGGCTTTTGTTTGTATTACTTTCTTTGGCAACATACAGATTAACTAGACTAATTGTGTATGACAAAATAACTTGGTTCTTTAGAAAAATGTTCCATGAAATTGTTGAGGAAGAAGTGGACGGTGTTCCAACCCAGTACTTGAAAATCAAAGGTAGGGGTTTTCGAAAGTGGATAGGTGAGCTATTAAGTTGTTATTGGTGTACTGGAATATGGTGTTCGATTTTTTTGTTTGTTGGGTTTTATCTATTTCAAGCTATATTTTTTCCTATTATTGTAGTTTTAGCAATCGCTTCTGCACAAGGAATAATTGAAACGATACTGGAAAAGTAAATGAAGGGTGTGAAAGGAATTGAAGGGAATTATTTTGGCAGGAGGGAGAGGTACAAGGCTTGATCCATTTACACGTTATATCAACAAGCATTTACTACCCGTAGGACCATTTCCTATGATATATTGGCCAATCTATAGATTATCCCAGGCAGGAATCACAGATATTCTTTTAATTACAAATAAAGATGAACTCTCTTTCTTTATTGCATTGCTTGGCGGTGGAGAAGAGCTTGGAGTCAATCTTACTTATCAAATTCAGGAGTCGGCAAAAGGAATTGCTGATGGGGTTTCACTTGCTAAGGATTTCGTTAAGAACGATAAGTTTATTGTTATGCTAGGAGACAATATTTTTGAAGATAATATTAAACCTTTTGTTAAGGAATTTGAACTTCAAGACTCTGGTGGAAAAGTGCTTTTAAAGCAAGTGAATGATCCGCACAGATACGGAATTCCATCCATAAATTTCGAAAAACAGAGGATTGAATCAATTACTGAAAAACCTGAAAACCCTGAATCAAATTATTGTGTAACCGGAATCTATTTTTATGATTCAAAGGTATTTTCAATTATTAATGAAATCAATCCTTCAATTAGAGGAGAATTAGAAATTACCGATGTCAACAATGAATATATTGAAAAGAGTAAGCTAAGTTTTAACATGTTAGAAGGTTGGTGGATAGATGCGGGGACACATGATTCTTTATTTCAAGCAAACTCATATGTTTTTAACAACCTTGAAAAATTTTTGCCTGGAGGTTCAACTATATGACTAAGCATCTACTTGTAACTGGTGGTGCAGGATTTATTGGAGCCAATTTTATTAGGTACCTGCTAGAGAATACCTCATATTTAATCACCAATATTGATGCACTTACCTATGCGAGTAACCCGCTAACAATGGAGCAATGGAACAATGCCAAAAATTTTCGATTTATACGAACAGACATCACAGACCGTAAACAAGTTAAAGATGTATTTAATACTAAGTATGATATTATAATTCATTTTGCCGCTGAAACACATGTAGATAGAAGTATTAAAAATGCAAATCCATTTGTTCATACGAATATAATTGGAACGTATCACTTGCTTGAGGCAATAATGGAGGGAAGGGCAGGAAAGATGATTCATATCTCAACTGATGAAGTATATGGTTCTCTTAAGCCCACCGAACCTCCATTTACGGAAAAATCACCACTATCTCCAAATAATCCTTATTCGGCAAGTAAAGCCAGTAGTGATTTACTTGTATACTCTTACTACAAAACATATAAGCTTCCGGTTATAATCACTAGATGTTCTAATAACTTTGGGCCTTATCAGCATCCTGAAAAATTCATTCCGAAAACAATTGCTTTAGCATTAGCGAATCGTCCTATCCCCATTTATGGTGACGGAAAGCAAATACGCGACTGGTTGTTTGTAGAAGATCATTGCCGCGGAATTCATGCTTCCATTGAAAATGGAAATGACGGGGAAATCTACAATTTTGGTGGATTAAATGAAGCGAAAAATATAGAAGTAGCAGAAAAAATACTTGAAATGATAGGGAAAGACAAAAGCTTATTGACTTTTGTGGAAGATCGGAAGGGTCATGATAGAAGATACAGTATGAATTGGCAAAAAGCAAGTCGTGAATTAAATTGGAAACCAATTGTAGAGTTTGAAGATGGACTTGAACGGACAATCAATTGGTATCTAAAAAACCAGAAATGGCTTTCTTATTTTGAACAATCGAGTGGTGTACAATGAAAATTATGATAACTGGTGCAAATGGACAGCTAGGGCAAGAATTTATAAGATTAGTGGGAAAGAAACATGCCCTTTACCCATATTCACGACAAGAATTAGATATAACAAGCAAACATATGGTTTATCAAATAGTAAAAAAAACTAAGCCAGATATCATCCTTCATTGTGCCGCTTTTACAAAGGTTGATCAATGCGAAGACGAAATTGTGAAAGCAATTGAAGTGAACAGTGTCGGTACTTTTAATGTGGCAAAAGTTGCGCGTGAAATTAGTGCAGATCTTGTCTATTTTAGTTCCGATTATGTATTTGATGGTAAAAAGCAGACACCTTATACCGAGGAAGATAATCCAAATCCATTAAGTATTTACGGAAAAACAAAATTTTTTGGAGAAGAATTCGTAAAAGCAGTCCATCCTAAAAGCTATATAATCCGTACTTCCTGGGTATATGGACAAAATGGTAGCAATTTTGTAAATACAATGCTGTCTCTTGCTGAACAGGGAAAAACGGTAAAGGTTGTAAATGATCAGGTGGGTTCACCAACTTGCACATATGACTTAGCTGAAAAGGTTTTACAGTTACTTGGAAAGTCTTATGGTATTTATCACATAGCAAATCAGGGGAAATGCAGTTGGTATGAATTTGCAAGAGAAATTTTTAAGGTGGCGGGATATGACCCAGAAAAAGTTATTCCCATAAGTTCAAAAGAATACGGTGCTAGTGCAATTAGACCCTCATTTTCTGTCTTGGGGCAGGGGGCTCTCGATAGAGAAGGACTTGAAAAGACGAAAAACTGGAAAGTAGCGTTGTCCGAATTCTTAAGGAGGCGTAACAATGATTGAAGGCGTAAGAATAAAGAAATTAATAAAACATGTAGATGACAGAGGCTATTTTACAGAATTACTTCGTGATGACGAAGGGTTGTTAACTAAGTTTGGTCAAGCATCAATGTCGATGAGCTATCCAGGTGTAATAAAAGCCTTCCATTATCATATGAAACAAGATGATTTATGGTTTTTTCCAAATGGAAATGCTCAGGTTGTCTTACATGATCTTAGGGAAGGTTCCCCAACAAAAGGTAAGACGGATGTTTACTATTTAGGAGAGGAAAATCCAATCCTGTTAGTAATACCGAAAATGGTTGCACATGGTTACAGAGTATTAGGAAATAAACCAGCTACCATTATATATTTTACAACAGAATCCTATCAACCTAACAACCCTGACGAATATAGAATCCCATATAACGATCCTACAATCGGTTTCGATTGGAGCACAAAAAACAGATAGAAAGTGTGCTTAATGGAAAGCATGAGTAATACTTTTCACAAGGGAACTATGAATTCCTAAAAATGGTCCCGTTTACGGAATCCTTCTAAGTAAAACATATATTTTCACAAACTTGTACATTTGTCTATTACCATTTTTCCTTAGCTGAATATAGTATGTTAGTTATATTTAGAAGGAGGGATGGATTTGAAAGAAAAGGAAGCAAAGAAGTCAAAAAAGCAAAAACGCAATAAAAGAAAAAATAAAAGGCAAAAAAAGAACAAGGTAGTAGAATAGTAGACAATACAAAGACTAAAGGGTAGTACCTTTAGTCTTTTGTCTTACTGGATTAAATGATGTAACAATATTGAGTTGGGTTCCATAGATTAATTATACGGAATAATAATCTTAAATAAGCAGGTGTGTAAATGTGAATCCAAAAGTAACAGTTATCTTAACAAGCTACAATAAGCCTACTACTGTTGGTATGGCAGTTGAAAGCGTCATTAATCAGACACTGCCTGATTGGGAATTATTTATTATGGATGATGCGTCCAATGCTGAAACAAGGAGTATCCTTCAAAAATATCTACAAGACAAGAGAATCACTTATATAAACAGTGAAATAAAAAATGAAGACCGCTACAAAACTACGAGGTATGCAACCCTAATAAATGAAGCAATTTCTAAATCGACTGGCAAGTATTTAACCTATTTAACAGATGATAATTTATATGAAAGAACCCGCTTAGAAAAAATGTCAAATTATCTTGATAAGTATCCCAATCGTGATATTGTGTATTCGAAGCAAAAAGTTAGATTTATTGATTCAAATGGAAAATGTACATCAGAGATGATTCGAAATACTAAGGGGGTTTTATCAAAACCTCAAAACCTTGTAGATCATTGTTCTGTCATGCACACAAGGAATAGTTTAAAAAAGGTTCAAAAAAGATACGGAAGCTATTGGGATGATGACCCAATTAACTGGCATAACGCAGACGCAGCCTTTTGGGGTAGATTGGCATCTATTGGACCGTTTTATCCCTTGGATGAGGTGTTGGATATTTGTATGAAAAGTCCAACATCTTTTCAACAGTTAAATGCATTTTTGCCGAAAACAATTCCCAATGGAACTCTTATAAAAGGACTCTCTGGAAAGGTTTATTTAGTAGATGACCAGAAAAGAAGAGAAATCGATTCTAATATGTTTTCTATCCTTCGTTATAAACAGAACAAGATTGTTCAGGTGCCAGACCCAGTTCTTTTTAGATTTCCAGAAAGTGAACCGATTGATAAAGCGGTTTTCCATGACTCAGGGAAGTTTCCCAATGGAAGATTGGTTAAAGAAAAAAACATGCCCCCAATTTATTATATTGAATCGAACAAGAAAAGACATATTGTAAATCAAAAGGTATTTAAAAAATTAAACTTTCATGTAGGGGATATCATTGAAGTATCAAGGGAATTTTTAGATGGTTTCCAAGTGGGTACCCCCTTAACTGCAACATTTACTGGGGATAAACAACTCCCAGAGGGTTTTCCTTTTAAGTATGGACAGAAGCTTTTCGTCAGTCATGATGGTCTACTTCATTCCCTTCATCCAAAGGTTGCTGCAAAGCTAAATTTCACGGCAAAACAATTCACAGCACTAAATCATCAAGAATACAAGTTATTTAAAAAAGGAAATTCATTCGAATGGAAAGTTAAGCATTGGAAATAAAAATGGATGAAAATGTATAACATCTTTTCAAGCTTTGCCATTACTTTACTATTCCTTTGCATATAGAATTAAACAATTATAAAACAAGGATAATCGAGAAGAGCAATATTGCCTTCTCCGATTATCCTTTTTGCATACCCTTTATTAAAATATCAATTACTTCTGGTCTACTAAATTCAACTGGTGGGATTTCACCATTACGAAGCATGTTTCTAACTTTTGTACCTGAAAGTAGTAGATGATCTTGCTGGTTATGTGGGCAAGTTTTAGTAGACGCCATACTCTGGCATCTTTTACAATAAAAGCTATGTTCAAAAAAGATAGGGGTAAT
The DNA here is from genome assembly GCF_059415045.1 of Ferdinandcohnia sp. SAFN-114. Lineage (NCBI taxonomy): Bacteria > Bacillati > Bacillota > Bacilli > Caryophanales > Bacillaceae > Ferdinandcohnia > Ferdinandcohnia sp. SAFN-114. The sequence continues at coordinate 42,296 of NZ_JBPFDQ010000023.1, forward strand.
TCCTATTTCTTCTGATGAGAACAAGGTGAATATTTTTTGCGAATCATAAGTTCCATAGAAATTACCAACACCTGCATGGTCCCTGCCAACAACAAAGTGAGTACAGCCATAATTTTTTCGTACAATTGCATGGAAGATGGCTTCCCTTGGCCCAGCATATCTCATTGCTGCTGGGAATACAGCTAATACTACGCGGTTTAAGGGATAATACTTCTGTAAAAGTACTTTGTAACTTTCCATTCGAATATCAGCGGGAATATCATCGGCTTTTGTTTCACCTACAAGTGGATGCAAGAAAAGTCCATCCACTGTTTCTAGTGCACATTTTTGAATATATTCATGAGCACGATGAATGGGGTTTCTTGTTTGAAAACCAACTACCCTCTTCCAACCTAATCGTTGAAAAATATGTCTAGATTCTTGAGGGCTTAGTAGGTATTCATTAAATTGGCTTTTTGGTGGTGGATTTACGAGAGTTATAGGCCCACTAACATAAACATCTGGTCTTTTCATCAACCTTCTTACCCCAGGATGGTCTGCGCTCGTGGATCCGAAAACAAGTTTTGCCTCTTTTGATTTATCAGGTTTAAATTTCTCAGTTAGTTCTATGATACCAAAAGTTTCACCATTATACGTAAGCCTAATAACGTCCCCAATGGAAAGGCATTGGGCCTTGGATTCAGTAATTGCAAGGGTAATTGGTAGACTCCAAACAGTTCCGTCTACTAGTCTCATATTTTCAAGGACAGAATAATAATCCTTGCTCCCTAAGAAACCTGTTAATGGACTGTAAGCACCATTCGCTAATAATTCTAAATCGGAAAACTCAGGTTTTGCTAATTTTATTTCTTTCTTTAAAGTTGAATAATCATAATCTAGTTGAATCCGATTAACTAATTTCCCACCGTGTGGGAGGATCGTATACATTTCATTCACTCCTCTAGTAGATAAAGTTCTAAGATATCCTCAATATACTTAATATACTATGAAAGTAAGGATATGCTTGTTCTCAAAATCCGCACTAGTGTATGCCTCTTTCGTGAGAAGAGTTTTCCAATAACGGCGGTTTGCCAATATAATAATTGGCTGAAAAAGTATTCCAAAACCAAAAAAAAACAAAGCTACAAATGCTTTGTTTTTCCTGAATCTATACATGAAATAATTGTTTTTAAACGATTTTCAAAAGTATGGTTTTCAGTGGTCTTTTTATAAGCCTTCATGGAGTAGGTTGCTGTTTCATCTTTATTTTTGATATAAGTGTATATTTTATTGATCAGATCACCCTCATCTGAGAAGGAAACAATTTCATCTTCTGAAAAATATTCATATAAATCATCTGCGTTTTGCATAAGTTGAAATGCATCGCACGCACTTATGTCAAATATTCTGTTATTAACACTCTTATTTTTTATTCCGGTATGATTTTCATTTTTATCTTCATCAAAAGGTCGCAGAGTATTAATATTTATATACGCTCCGTTATAAAAAGTGGAGACTATTTTGGGTTCGAACCATCCATTATAAATGGTTAATCTTCTGTTTTTTAAAATATGTGGATCAAATACGTCTTTCCATCTCCCAACAACAGTAACATTATAGGGAGTTTCCGTTAAAATTCGTTTAATGATTTGAATTCTATTTTTGTAAGGAAATCCTACCATACATATTTGAGTTTTATGCTTTTCATTTACCTGCATGGGTTTAAAAGTCTGGGTGTCCGTTCCAAGGGGGAGATGATAGGTTTTTTGAAAACCTAACTTTTTATAATACATCTTCGCTGCTTTGTCAATTGTAAATACATAGTGATAGTCTTTGATTAGATGTTGGCTACGATCAATATAATATGGATCCTCTGTTAACCACACCGCACGTTCTATATTTGTGTTCTTTAAGTATATGATTTTACCCTTCGATAATTTATCTCCATTTACTGTTAAAACAAGTGTAGGTCTAAAGGATTGAATAATCCCCTGTAATTTCGCCAGAGTATCAAATGGGTGAAATGTTTTGACAGGAATAGAAAGATTCTGAAAATAAGTAACTATACATCGGTCAATATACGAATAGATTCTTTTATGTCCTGAAGTTATATACAAAATCCTCATATTGATACCTCTAATACGTGACAATCATTTTATTTAAAGTTGGGACCCCTTTTTGAAGCTCTTCTGTGTAAATGAATCCTTCAATTATTTCAGACGTATTTACGGAATTGGTTTCTTCTTTTACAGAAAATGTAATATCGAAATTTTGAAAAGTAATTTCTTCTCCTGGGCCAATTTCGGTGCAATCGGGTCTAATCCAATATTCGCCATCATTTTTTATCTTTTCTTTCCAATTCGGGATAGCATACTCCCAAATCGTTTGTGATGGAACATCAACGAGATACCCTTCTAATTGATTATCTCTTGACGGGATTTTGATTTTTCCACCTAGTTTTCCGTAAGGGGAACTATGAAATTTAATACAGATGATCGGCCTATGCAGAGTCGTGTTACCAGTATTTTTGATAAGTAAGTTTCCAATAAGTAAAATTTGTTGTTCATCATCATCTTTCGTTAGGATAAGTGAATAATTAAATATGGAAGAAACATCAATAATGTCGTTTCTTTTTTCTAGATTATCTAAGTCTTGATCTTGGGAATGGTTAAACTGACTTTTAAGGGATTCTATAAGCTGTTCATATTTTATAATTTGATTATTATAGGTTTCTTCTTTTTTTGTATATGATTGAAGCTGGCTTTCCTTTATTTTTAATCTGTTTGAATGGTTTTCTAGTTCGTCTTTGTAAGTTTGTATCGATTTTTTATATTCCTCGATTTGCTCCTTGAGCTTTGTTACTTCCTTTTTATATTCTTCTTCAAGAAGGGGATTGTGGGATTGCTTGGAGTGAAAAAGCTGTTTTAAATAGTGAACCTTTTCCTTTTGATTTTCTAGTTCCTGATTAGTTAAAGCTAAAAGCCGTTCTAAACGAGTTTTTTCAGATTTATAATGAATAACTTTTTGTTGGAGTTGGATAATGGAGTCCTTGTTAATTTTCTTTTCTGTTTTAGACATCGCTTACTCATCCTCCTAATAAATAGTGCAAGTGTTAATATATGTTTAAAAAGTCAGTAGTTCTTGATTTTCGAGCATCATATATAAATATATGTATGTGTAAAAGTCTTCATAAATGATTAGAAGTATTATGATAAATGAATTATAAAATGCAGGACTAAAACATAAAAAAAAGAGGGCATAGGGCCCTCTTCTACAAAATCTTCTGTTATCGTCCAGGGAATATTTCTGGGCATTGAGGTGGAAAAGTATTAACTGGACAAACACCTGCGACAAGTTCCTCACGAGGTTGGCAGAAACGTCCTTCAACTTCAATTTTAACAGTAGCTTCCATTTGTACATCTAAACAAATGGTAATGGAGACATCAAGTTGCTGAAAATCCCCATCCGTACAAATTAGGTTGGCATCACATTCAAAGAATGAAAGATGTGCGTTTACTGTTGTTCCTCTTGGAGCACATAAGAAGAATGTTTGTGCGGTTGCGAATGGAATTGGATCTGATGTACAAGTGATATTACCTTGTAAATCACTAACCTCAACTACAACAAATCCCTTTACAAGTACCTTTACCTTTTGAAGTGTAACTGTATCTCCAGTAGGGAGAGTAGCTGTGATTTCATGTCTTCCCTCTGGCTGCATAATTTCAGTAATGAATAAAGAGCCTTCTCTTAAAGGATCAACAGGATTTCCTAGCGCATCCGTAACATAGCAATTAACAGTAAGTGCTGTATCACCAAGAACTTGACATGGATCGTCTGGCGCACCAGTTACTCCCTCACAGTCAAATCCGAGATCTTGCAAACCATTGGTACCATTAAAAGCAAGTAATGGTATGTCTACTTGACGATTAACCCAATCATAAACTTTTGGAACTCGAATACAGAGTCTCTCTGTTTCTATCCGATTTGAATGACCCATCATGTAACCTCCTATATAAATATTGTCCTTTGTTTTAGGTATCGGACTAATGTATCCTATGTTTTAAATGGGTAAATGTGCTGTGATAAACGCGGATTTTTTTGAAATTTACACCCTAAAGTAGGCATTCATTTGTAAAAACGTTATTAGCAATGTGCAGGTGTACAAACCTTTAATATGCTTTGCGCATAGCATAGTTTATATAATTATTAAATTGAAGGAAGGTGAAAATTCTAATAAAAAATAGACTGTTTGTCATCCTCTGCCTGCACCGATCGGGTTCTAGTGCGACTGCTGGTGTTTTAAATTATCTTGGCATTCATATGGGGGACCATTTATTAGGTGAGAACAGTAGTAACCCAAAGGGTCATTTTGAGAATATAGAATTTATCAAATTAAATGAAGAACTATTAAAGGAATATGGAGGGTCATGGAAAAAACCTCCCAATATATCCAAGTTAAATTTTTCAGAAGACCAAAGAAAAAGAAATAGAATAAACGAATTTATAAAAAAAAATCAAAGACCAATTTGGGGACTCAAGGATCCTCGGTTTATGCTTACTTTTCCTTTATGGAAAGAGCAATTAGAACAGTTTGCTAAAGTAACTTATATTTTCCTCCACCGTCCATTTCTTGAGTCGGTGTATTCGCTTTCCCATCGAGATAGAATATCCAAAAGAAAATCAGAAAAAATATTAAAGCCCTACCTTCGAAATAAGAATACATTTAGAAAACAACTTGAAAAAGAAAAAGCAGATCTAATTGATGTGACATTTTTAGAATTATTATCGCAGCCTGAAGAATTTGTTTCTAAAATCAATAGGCGGTTAGGGCTGAAAGAAAATGCAAACTTAGAAAAAGTTCGATGTTTTATAGATAAACGTCTGAAAAAATTTTAAAAATCCTATTTAATAGGAAAAAAACTCGTATTGAATCTCGGTAAAGAAACCTTTTAAATAAAATAGAATTGACAAAGGAATACCATTTCTATGTTGTAGTGTTATCAGTAACAATACAAGAGAATATGGTGTTCTTTATTTTTGTTTGGGTATTTAACAATATTATGAATAGGTACAGACTTTTTTTGTTTATTGACTGGGTGCGAGAGGTGAGTGAAAGTAGGTTTCAATGATGAGGGTCTGTTATGCTTACTGTGCTTATTATAAAATAGTCATTCTCTCTAGAACGGATAATAGAGTACTTAAATAACATAGTTGTGTAAGGTAGTTTTCAAAGGAGGTAACATGATGAATGTAGGTAAGCAGCATTCCTTAATCATATTCATGCATATTCCAAAGACAGGTGGACTTACACTTCGAAATATTATTGATCAACAATATTCCAAAGATGCAATTTTAAAATTTTCAAGAGATGGCTGTAAACGAATCCCGACTAACAGGGTGGACTTTACAAAAATAAGGTGTTTGTATGGGCATAATAGGTTTGGTATTCATGAGCAGATACCGATTTCCACAACTTATATCACCATGTTACGAGACCCGATAAACCGCGTAATTTCAACATATTATTTTATATTAGCTCGTCCACAAAATCGGTTACACCAAAAGGTCAAAAATATGACTTTAGAAGAGTTTATTACAAGTGAAGATAAGGATATTATTATTCCAGTTTCGAACCACCAAACAAGATATTTATCAGGCACAAAAAATCCTAATATCGAAAAGGCTTTAAAAAATATGGAGGAATCCTTTAAGATGGTTGGGATAACAGAAATGTACAATGAATCAGTTTTTCTTATGAAACAAGAATTAGGTTGGGGAAATATTGATTATCAAAAGAGAAATGTTTCCAAAAATCGACCAAAGCATGAAGCGATTCCAGAAAGCGTAATTAGATTGATCAAAGAAAGGAATAAGCTCGATTATATCCTTTATGATACGGCTAAAGAAAACCTTATAAAAGGAATAAATCAATTAGAAGAAACATTAAAAAAGCAATTGTCTAAGTATGTTGAAAGGCATTCTGAAATGGGGAAGGAAAGAGAATGAAATCGAATGACCTCCTAATCCATCTTCATATGCCAAAAACGGGTGGGACAACGTTAAAAAAAATCCTTAAAAAAAACTATCCAAAGGATAAATCCTTCGATGTATATGAAACACAATCGGAACTTGATTCGATACTAAAAGCTGTTGCAAGTAAAAAACCAGTTCTAATTCAAGGTCATTTACCATTTGGTATTCATTCCTATTTTTCTAGTAACTGTACTTATATTACTCTTTTACGTGACCCTGTCAATCGAGTCATTTCAGAATACTATTTTATCAGAAGCATTCCGTGGCATGAACAGTACCATATGGTTAAAAATCTAACTTTGGAGGAATTTCAACAACTTCCCCAAAAACAAAATATTCAAACCCACCTCATTTTAGGGAACCATAGAAAAGGCCCCATACAGAATAAGGAAATAGAAATAGCAAAAGAAATACTTAAAAATCATTTTGCAGTTGTAGGTATCACAGAAATGTTTAATGAGTCTTTATTTTTAATGGCAAAAAAATTTGGGTGGAAAAATACGCACTACAAAAAAGCAAATATCACTAAGAACAAGCCTTCAATCGAACAAATCGCATTCACAACAATTGAAGCAATCAGAGAAAATAATCAGATGGACATAGAAATTTATGAATATGGTAAACAACTACTTTTCGATGAGATACAGGCTTTATCGATATTGGAAAAAAAACAAATGAAGCTATTAGGGAAAAATAACCCGGCTATGTAGGTGTTAAACTAATTGTCACCCTGTTTTGACTGACTCATATAATGAAGTATGTGTTAAACAGGAGGTGTTGAAATTGAACTCATATAAGTCGAAAGAGAGACAGTATACAGAGGCACAGCTAAAGCAGATTATTGCTGATTTGCGTTCACAGCTGGTCGTTTATATGGAAAAAGCAGCGGGTTTGGATGATGAGAAACAATCTGAAATAAATCGTCTTCAAGAAAAATACGAAGAACTCAATAAAAGAAATAATGATTTAGAAGAAGTACATGCAAATTTGGTGAAGGATTATGAGCAAAAATTAAGGGCATTAGAAACCGAAAAAAATAATTATCTTAGGGAAAGTAAAGAATTAGTAGAAAAGGTAAAAGAACTAAACGAAAAATACGAAAATAAAGAAAAAATTTATACACAGCTGGTAACTGAATTTGAGAAAATCCAAACGGAAAATAAGGAACTGGTAAAAAAAACCGAGTTAGAAAATAAACAGCTTGGTGAAATCGAAGATGCAGAAGAAAATGGGCAAGAGAAGAAATCGGATGTGACCGAATCATGGTTTCTTCGGAATTTGAAGCAACAACGTGCGATTACAAGTAAAATACAAAATAGTGAAAATGAGCATTATTTTTTTAAAGGAAGTGCTTATTCCAGTCAGCATCAAACTTTTTTACAACCGAAAAGGTATTCAAATGATAACCGTAAAAGTAAGTAAAAAATGAAACACTCTTACTCTCACTTTCATATGATGAGATAGGGGTGTTTTTGCTTATTTGCATTAAATCACGGTTTTATCATCTTAGAAAGGAAGGATATTGTGAAAAAGAAGCGACCCAATATACAATTATATAGTGGTAGTGTAACGAATCAACCAACTGTTAAAAAGGATAAAAACGTGCAAGTGTTCTCCGGCCAAAAACCTGTGCCAACTTATAAAAGTGGAGGATGTGGTTGCGGGAAAAAGTTAAAGAAAAAATAAATAATTTTAATTTTTTGTTTTTGATCTTTATCGTCCAAGAAATCGGATGAAACACCCTTAAGCTGATTTTTGTTAGATTGATATATAGGGGTCCACTAGTTTTCTTCCACTATTTTATAAATTCATCGTATCATTTTAGATTGCCCGATAAAAAAAGAGTCCCGAAGCTGTAGCCCGGGAATCTCTTTTTTAAATTACAAAATATCCAATTGTGCTACTAGAGCAAGTAGGATTTGAAGTGAAATTTGAATGGAAATCGCAACATCGGTATCGGTTGTTGTGACACGAACACCTCTTGAATTCTCAATGAGCGTCGTTTGTTGGTTGATTTGTCTGACTTTTGAATACTGTGTAAGCTCTTGAGTAATTCTATCACTTGTTGTGCTATCTGCGATTGATAGTCTAATTACTAATGCAATTGCAGCTTGAATTGCAGCCTGAAGAGTAATCGCAGCTTGAGTATCAGTTGTAGACACCTCAATATCTGCAGAATCCCTAATTACAATAGCTTCACTAGACACTTGTTCTGTTTTAGAAAATTGTTGAACTTCTTGATTTTCACTGTCATCTAGAGGATGAACAGATAGAGGATTAAGAGCTGACCAAGTGTGGGGGGATGTTCTAGTTGTTGTTCTTGCGTTTACTGGTGAATTTTGATTTCCTAAGGTATATCTTGCCATATTTTATTCTCTCCTTTCTTGTTTGATAGTATATTCTATGATTTTAGTATTTAAAGTGTATAGATAATAACCTTAGTATATTCACATATTTTTATCGTTTTTTATTGAGGTTATTAAAGAAAGAATCAGCTTCATTCTTAAGATTTGCAATCAATTCTCTCAAATTGTTTTTTTCCTCAGGAGTCAAACTATTGACTTTTTTATCAACCACTTTATATTTATCAAGTGTTTGCTGTACTAATTTTTCAGTTGTTTTTTCTGAAAGGGATAAAACCCTTTTTAGTAGTTGTTTCTCATTTTTCATCTTAAATCCCTCCTTTCCTATATAAGGTATGTAGTAGTAAAAGTGGTGTATAGACAATAGCAACAAGTAGAACAAAAATTAGGTTCAAAGAAGCATCTAAAAAGCTGTAATCAAACTCGTTTTTCATACCTCCCAAAAGCTCACGTTTTCAAATACAAAGGTCTTCCAAGTGGACCTTGTAAATACCCCATCTATTACTATACTTTGGCTATTTTGATGTGCCGAAATACCCCAGCATTCACCATATTAAGGACATGCAACTATTTTTCATAGAAAATGGTTATTGCACCATACATATCTATACTGATCTGAGTATGATAAAGAAGATATAAATTAGTGAAAACATATATAGTAACTACGGAAGAGTATGTTCCTATAATCAAAGACAGATACCAGATATAAATGTTAATCAAGTTATAGGGAGCAGCATCAAAGAGATACTGGTTCATGTATTGCATTAACAGCGTCAAACTTTATAGAGAAAATGATAAAGTTCCAGCGGGACATATTTTTGATTATTAAAAAGGAGGAATGACTATGAAGGTGATGACTATTTTAGGCACACGACCTGAAATTATACGGTTAAGCCTTATTATACAGAAACTAGACAAGTATGCTGACCATATTTTGGTGCATACAGGCCAAAATTTCACAGCCTCATTAAGTGATGTATTCTTTAAACAACTAAAAATTAGAACTCCAAATTATGTATTAATTAACCAACAACAATCTTTGGGAGAACAACTATCATCGATGTATAAAAATCTAGAAGGTATATTCCTAAAAGAAAAACCAGATAAGGTTCTCATATTAGGTGATACAAATAGTGGCTTAAGTGCAATCTTAGCGGAAAGAATGGGGATTCCTGTTTTCCATATGGAAGCTGGGAACAGATGTTTTGATCTTGAAGTGCCAGAAGAAAAAAACAGACGTATAATTGATGCTATTTCAAGTTTTAATTTGCCGTATACCCCTCAAAGTAAAGAAAATTTAATAAGTGAAGGAATTCCTAAGAATCGAATTATAATATCAGGAAATCCAATTTATGAGGTTTTGGACCATTTTAAAAATGAAATTGATCAAAGTGATATTTTGGATAAACTTTCATTAACAACAGGTCAATACTTTTTGGTTACAACTCATCGAGCAGAAAATGTTGATCATGATAATCGTTTGTTGGAAATTATGAAGGGAATTAATACCCTTGCAGAGATATACAAAAAAAGAGTGATATGCAGTATTCATCCCCGTACTAGATCAAGAATTGAAAGTAGTTCAAAATTAAGTGTTCATCCATTAGTAGAATTTTATGAGCCTTTTGGGTTCTTCGATTTTGTGAAACTAGAGAAAAACTCTTTTTGTGTTTTAACTGATAGTGGAACAGTACAAGAAGAATGTTGTTTGTTTCATATTCCCACTGTAACAATTCGTAAAACTACTGAAAGACCTGAAACGATTGAGTGTGGGAGTAATATGTTATCTGGTATTAACGCAAATCAAATTGTAAATTCAGTAAAGGTAATGACAAATCAACCAAAAACATGGTCTATTCCAGAAGGATATAATCACAAAAATGTATCAGATAAAGTCATTAAAATAATATTGGGAGGTATGAAAGTTGTTTAGTAATCAAACCGTTTTAGTAACGGGTGGTACAGGTTCTTGGGGATATGAATTAGTTAGACAACTATTAAAAGAAAATCCAAAAGAGATTCGAATTTTTACAAGAAATGAATCTAACCAATTTACTATGAAACAAGAATTTGATAATCATCCCAAGCTACATTTCATTATTGGAGATATTAAAGAAAAGGATGCGTTAATCGAAGCATGTTGTGATGTTGATTTTATTTTTCACCTCGCAGCTTTAAAGCATGTCCCTGTATGTGAAGATCAACCAATTGAAGCCTTAAAAACGAACGTTATCGGGACACAGAATGTGATCGATGCTGCTATCACCTGCAATGTTCATAGAGTGGTTTATATTTCTACAGACAAAGCCGCTAATCCATCAAATTTCTATGGGCTATCTAAGGCGATGGGAGAGAGACTAATAATTCATGCAAATACCCTTAAAACAAATACAAGATTCGTATGTATTCGTGGGGGAAATGTTCTAGGTACAAATGGAAGTGTCATTCATGTGTTTAAAAGGCAAATTCAAGAAAAACAAAAGGTTGGAATCACGGACTTAAATATGACACGTTTCTTTTTAACTCTTCAGGATGCTATTAAATTAGTGTTTAAGGCAACTATTGAAAGTTTAGGTGGAGAAATATTTGTGATGAAAATGCCGGCATGTAAGATTGTTGATCTGGCTCAAGTATTAATAGAAGCTTCTGGTAAAGAAAACATTGAGATTGAAGAACTCGGAATTAGACCAGGTGAAAAAATTAATGAATTACTGTTATCGAAATATGAAAGTAAAACAACAATTGCTTATGATGATGAATACTTTGTGATTCTGCCGTCTATTCACATCCCGGGATTAAAGGAGCATTATTCTAACTATAAACCTATTAACCTAGAAAGCTATCATTCCGGAACTGGCTTAATGAGTCAAAATGAAATTAAAGAAATGTTAATGAAAGGGGGCTTTATTTAAATGAAATTATTAATCCTTGGTGGAAAAGGGATGGCTGGACATGTAATGACATCATATTTCATTCAAAAACAAGAATATGATGTTTACTATACATCAAGGGATTCAAGTGATCCTAATAGTCTTTATATGGATGTTACGGATGTAAAAAGAGTAGAAGAAATTATTGAAATGGTGAAACCAGATATAGTTATTAATTGTATAGGAATCTTAAATGAGAATGCTAGTAACAACCCCTTATTGGCCCTACAGGTAAATAGCTTATTACCGCATCAATTAGCAAAATTAACTGAACGCCACAATGGTAAAGTTATCCAAATCAGTACAGATTGTGTTTTTCTGGGGAATAAAGGTGATTACACCGAAAAAGATATTCCAGATGGAACATCGGTGTATGCACTCTCTAAACAATGGGGGGAAATTATTAGCGACAAACATTTAACTATCCGTACTTCAATTATTGGCCCAGAGTTGAAAAAAAACGGTATAGGATTATTTTCATGGTTTATGAAACAAGTCGGTCAAATTAAAGGATATGAAAATGTTCTATGGAATGGTGTGACAACACTTGAATTAGCTAAAGCTATTGAAGAAATGATCAAAAATAATGTCACAGGCTTATATCATTTAGGTGCTAATACTAAAATTTCAAAATACGCTTTACTTAAGTTAATTCAAGATGTATTTGGAAAAGATGATGTAAATATCATTCAAGATTATGAAATACAACTAGATCGTACGATTAAAAGTACAAGAACTGATTATAAATATGATATTCCCTCTTATCTGGAGATGTTGAAAGCATTAAGAGATTGGATGAATACCAAATGAAACACCCCCCTAAATTGTTAATTACTGGAGCAAGTGGGTTTACCGGTCAACACGCAATAGAGTATTTTTTAAATGCTGGATTTGATGTAATAGGAGTTTCTAGAAAAAGTAATTTTTTAAATGATGAAATTAAAATAGAAGCCTGTGATCTTACAAATAGAGATGCAGTAACAAAATTAGTTAAAAAAACTCAACCCCAGTATCTTCTACATTTGGCAGGACAAAACCACGTTGGACATTCATGGATTGATCCGATTTCTTCGCTGGAGATAAATAGTATGTCTACAGCTTTTTTACTAGAGGCAATCCGTCAGGAGAAATTAGATTGTAAAATTATTATTGTCGGATCTGCCCTCCAATTTGATCCAACTATGCCAACAACCCTAACCCATCCTTATAGTTTAAGCAAAACACTTCAAGTCGTTATCGCACATTCGTGGGCCCATCTTTACGATATGCATATTGTCATCGCTAAACCCTCAAATTTAATAGGACCCGGTTTCTCGAATGGTGTTTGTTCAGTTATTGCACGAAAATTAGTAGAAATAGAGGAAAATAGAGCAGATAAGGTTATTAACATAAATAATCTAAACGCGAAACGTGATTTTATAGATGTAAGAGATGCAGTTAGAGCATATGAAATCCTTTTAACAAAGGGGAAAAGTAACGAAATATATGATATTTGTTCGGGGAAAAGTCGTTCCTTAGGAGAAGTTATTAACAACTTTAAAACTTTAACTGAGGCAGAATTTGAAGTAATATCACAAACTGACAAAAATGAACAACATGTGGAAATTATTCCTCGAACACTAAAAGATTTGGGATGGGAGCCAACAATTCTATTTGAAAATTCATTACAAGATATCTTAACCTTTTACCGTAAACATCATAAATTGAAAGCAAATGAATAACCAGGTTAACAAAAAGAAAAGGATAAAATTCAAATAAATAGATAAAGGAGTGAATGGTGGTGGATGCTTTTCAGCCTTTGGTAAGTGTAATTATTCCTTTTTATAATTGCCCATATGTAGATCAAGCAATTGAAAGTGTGTTAAAACAAACTTATCCTAATATTGAAATAATTGTTGTTAATGATGGGTCAACTCGGAATACTAATTTACTTACGCAATATTTATCAAAGATGATCTATCTAGAACAAAAGAATAAAGGTGTTGCTGCTGCCTTAAATCAAGGTATTAAAAAGGCAAAAGGAGAATATATAGTTTGGCTCAGTTCTGATGATCTATTTCATCGAAATAAAATTAAATTGCAAGTTAAATATATGAAGCGAAAAAACTCTTTGATATCGTTTACAGATTTTAATTTGATTGATGAACATAGCAATCTGATTAAGAAAAATGTAAGTAAAAATTATTTGAATGACTCGGAGGTCCTGCGTACTTTCCTTGTTAGTTGCCCTATTAATGGCTGTACCGTCATGATGTCAAAAGAAATAATCTCATCAGTAGGTTATTTTAATGAGAAACTAAAGTACGCACAAGATTATGAATATTGGATTAGAGTTGCACTTCTATATCCAATTCATTATTTTCCTGTAAGTTTGACTAACTATAGAACCCACCATCTAATGGGGTCTGTCATTCATCGTAAAGAACAAATGGAGGAATTTAATATCGTTAAAGATAAGTATTCTCAGGCTATCCGCAGTTTACTTTCAAACAAAGATTAACTTAACTAACTGTTGGAAGATCATCATCTCGATCATTTTATCTTAAATAAATCTATTTATTAATTAAGGAGAGTATAGTTAAATACAAAATTTTCTTATTAAAATACCCTTCGTGTATATAAATTTTAACTGGTTAAAATTTTTTGAAAGGAGATAGAATTTTGAATACAAAAATTCCAAACCTTCCCCCGTTCTTAGTCAATAGTATTCATAAGAGTGGAACACATTTACTCCGACAACTTTTATCTGGAATACCTCATCTTGTATATAAGGGATTTATATATTCCGGGATAAATACACCTGAAAATCATTTTTACCAAATCAGGAGTGCGGGAGAAAACCACTATATGTGTGGACATATTCACTACGATAAATTATTTGCTCAATTGATGAAAAACCAAAAGGTAAAACATATTTTTTTGATTCGTGATCCCAGGGATATCTTAGTCTCATTTCAATATTACTTAATGAAAGAGCTATCTCATACACCTATAGCCCAATATTTTACAAAAAATAAGTTTAATAAAGAAGAAAGATTATCCGCTCTTTTACAAGGGGTTGAAACTGACAACTTTAACTATCCATCATTCTATGATTCGATAAATTACTATTTAAACTGGATGAATGATCCTGACATATTAATAATCCGTTTTGAAGACCTAGTTTGCTCAAGAGATTCCCAAAGATATCAACTTAAAAGAATACTGAAGTTCTTATACGAGAACGAGAATGCACTATCCGAAGAAGAAATACAGAACTTGATATTACTAATGGAAGCTGCTAATAATCCTAAAAAATCTGATACATTCCGTACAGGTAAAATTGGAAATTGGAAACATGAATTTACTCAAACCACTAAGCAAAAATTTAATAACTTAGCAAGGCCTTTACTTGAAAAAATGGGATACGAAAAGGAAAATTCTTCTCTTACGTTTACCGGTAATGAAATTATTGGAATAGATCCACTGTTTACAGACATAAAGGATAATTTTACCTATGAATGTTGGATAAAGCCTAAAAAAAGTCATACTTTTAATCAGGTAAATGTACCACCAGAAACTAAATATAAGTCCTTTTTAATAGCTCCAACAAGCTGCAAAAATTATGCTAACGCAGGTGTTGGATTATCCGTGGCAACAAACGGTATTATTGTTTATGAAAATAGTGCAGACCTTTCTTATGTTCCTGTTCTGAATTATGAGAAAGAAATACTAGATTGGACACATGTCGCGCTCGTCTATAAAAACAAAAAACCAGAACTTTACATTAATGGAGAAAAGGTAAAAGAAGGTAGCATAAGTCGAAAAGGACATGTGATTCCATCCGGTGTTTTTGGAGGAAATCTTGAGGGGAACCATTTTAAAGGAGAGGTCCGTTCTTTAAAAGTTTGGAAAAAAAGTTTAAAAGAGGAAGAAATAAAAAAAAATATAAGGAGATCTTTATTTGAAGGTGAGATGGATCTTTATTGGGGAGTTGATTATTATAACAATTCCACTTATCGAAATGGCGTAAAACAAGAAACAAAGGTAAGTGTTATTATGCCTAATTATAATAAATATCCTCAAAATTTATTAGCATTGAAGTCTTTTGAGTTACAAAATTTCAAAAAAGATGAATTTGAAGTTCTTCTTGTCGATGATGCATCTACTGATTCATCCATCTCTATATTAATACAAGAGAAGTTTTCTTTTCCTTTTAAATATATTCGAAGCCACACAAATATTGGCCGACCTAGTGTTCGTAATTTAGGGATAATACATGCAAGAGGTGAGGTTATTGTTTTTCTAGATGCCGAGATTCTTGTTAAGCCTGATTTTATCTATCAACATTACATGGCGCATCAGAACAATAAAAGTGTGGCCGTAAGTGGCAGTATGATATTAAGAGGGGTATACTCAATGTATTATCCTAATTTTAGCATTTCTCAAAAAAGACATCTCAATAATATGCTGAAATTATATGGAAAGGATATACAGGAATTATGTGAAAATGAACCAAACAATCCACTACAAATTCTTTCAGATAAAGACATTAACAATCAAAACTTTATCAACCTTTCTTTTGGAAAAGAACATCAACGTCACTTTAAAAAAACACTTTTTAATATTTTTGGTAATGAAATGGAAAAATTTCATTTTCCATGGTTTATTTTCTGTACGGGAAATGTATCAGTGAAATTGAAAGATTTAAAAAAGGTAGGGTTTTTTGAGGAATATCCTGGCTATGGGTGGGATGATATTGAGATGGGATACCGGTTGCATAAAGCTGGAATTCAAATTGTAAACCACCCGGGGTTAGTGACTTTTCATCAAGAGCATCCAATTGCAGAAACGAATAATAATGATGCGGACCGTAATTTTTATTTTTTCTTTAAAAAATATACTGAAATCCAAATGAGGGTGTTTGCACTAGTATTGTTCCATATTACACCTACCAATGTTCATTATATATACGATTCTTATCTTCAACTTAATAAATTGTTTCCAAATCAATATGCTGAAATTAAACAGTCATTTTATTTTATGTTAAATAAGGTTGCATTTAATAATGCAAACGGTCTTCCACTAAAAAACCTACTTAAAGGATCTCCATACAATGAAATAATTATAAAAGGACAATTAAAAGAATTAATGAAAATTCCAGAGATATATACGTTTGCCTCAAATTATCTCAAATTATTAGACTCCTGAGATACTATACCTTTTCGGAAGAAAGAGCCTCCCCCTATAATTTCACAAACTGAATATTTAGTAGATTGTTAGCTATATTGGTTTTTTTACTGACCAAGTTACAAAATACCATTAAATATAAAAGGACCGGGCCTTGCCCGGTTTTTTCTAACTTCTGTTTAATTTCTAACCCTATATTATTTGTAGTTATTTGGAATATACTAATTTTTAGCACGTGTAATAGCTTTCAACGCATCTATTCTTCCGTACTGGTATAAAACTCCGGTACCATCAATTTCTTCAGCAGTTTTTTGGATCGCTTTTTTGATTTGTCCTTGGGTCAAAGCTGGATTTGTTGCAATAAGTAAAGACGCAAGTCCACTTACGAATGGAGCAGACATAGAAGTTCCACTTAAAGAACCATAATTTGTGCATTCAATTTCGTTCGGATGGTTTGGGCAAGTGGAAATGATGGTAACTCCAGGAGCGGCCACATCAACCCATGAAGCGCCAAAGTTGGAGAAATTCGCTTTTTGGTCATTCTGATCTGTTGCAGCAACACTAATTGAATAATTATATGCTGCTGGAAAGTTTCTTGTATCCGTATTCTCGTTCCCAGCTGATGCTATAACAACGACTCCTTTGTCCCTAGCAAATAAAATCCCTTCCCGAAGTGTTTGAGATGCACCAGGTCCTCCAAAGCTCATATTGATCACTTTTGCTCCTTGGTTTGTGGCATAAACGATACCTTGAGCTATCCAGCTATCAAAACCAACTCCTTGATCGTTCAAGACTTTGATATTTAATAGTTGCGGTGAATTAAATCCCATACCGGCAACACCAATTAAATTATCTGTAATAGCAGCTGCGATTCCCGCTACATGGGTTCCATGTCCATATAAATCGTCTACAGTTGGTGAATCAGTGAAATTTTGATTGTCAACTATTCGAGAAGACAGATCTTCATGATTTTGGTCAATGCCTGTGTCCAGAATAGCAATCGGCACACTTGGTGGTGAAATGACAGCTCGATTCCAGGCACGGGTACCCCTTACCTTTGAGATGCCCCATTGCTCCGGGAAAAGCGGATCATTGGGTATGACATTTACCTTTCTAATTTGATCCTCTTCAACAAACCTTACATTTGGATTTGAAGAAAAATAAGATTTAAAAGAGGAAATCTGTTCTTCTGATACCGTACAGACACAAATATTTAAATGGTCATCCATTTGAACAATAGAAGCATTAATGTGACAGTTATGAATGAATTGACGTATTCCTTTATACCCTTTTTTACATCCAATAATCACTCGTTTTGTTTCTCTAGACATTCTATTTTCACCTCCTAAAAAAGAATAAGGAAAATATTGTAGGTAAAAACCTTTTTATACTATATTCATTTATTGAATAAATGGAATGTATGTTTGTCCTAGTCTTATTTAAAATCCATGCCTTTTTAATAGACTAATTGAATAACTCTCTTTTCCTTTTTTATTTTCTTAATTTATATAACGCCCACGTTTGGCCATTTGGATGTGGGAATTGCAATACAGTGAAACTAAGACCAGCCTTTTCAGCCCAAACTTCCATTGTTTTAAGTGTATATTTAACGCAACCTGGATATACCCATTTTTCCCCCTTATAATCCGTTGTTCCCTTAACAAACGTAGCAATAAAAGTTCCATTTTCCTTTATACATTTTGCTACTTCTAGTAAACATGTATTTATTTGGGCAGGCGAGGCATGCGAAAAAATAGATTGGGCTAATATATAGTCAAACTTCATATTGAATGTACTTAATAAGAAATCAGATCGATATATAAATCTTGGTTTTTTTACCTTAATAATATCGTTACCGAGTTCTTTTTCTATTCCTTCATTAACCAGCCATTGGTTCGGTTCTATGCCATAATATCGATTTGGAAGTAGATATGGTATAAATAGTTTTCCTCCTCTTAAGGACCCGCACCCGATGTCTAACAAAGTATGAATCTCCCTTAGCCCTAATGATGTGAGCAAATTAAACTGCATAGCTGAAATAAGGTCATACTTTTTGGGAGGACCAACATAAGCTTTGTAATGTTTATCTCCTGCTTTTAACCAATTACTTTTCCCTTTGTTTGTCATGTCTAAAACACCTCATTATTCTTTCCTTTTTGTGAAACATAACATTTTTTGATTTCGAGGGTGGCCCCAATCCCCTATATACTGATACTATGTCAAGAAAATAGACACAGATTTTTCTACCGCGCTTTCGCTTGGTAGCCTTCATAAAAAAGTTTAAAT
>NZ_JBPFDQ010000024.1:0-60866 GCF_059415045.1 Ferdinandcohnia sp. SAFN-114
TATCAAATTAATGAAAAAGTGTTAAATTTAATATGGATAGGTGTTTTATATATGTCTCATTTGGCTAGGTCAGTTCAGCACTTGGTGAACTCGAGGATTATTATGTAACTGTCGAAGTAGAGGAGCAACAGGCATCTATGTTCGACCTACTACAAGGCTCTGGTATGGAAAATATGGGAATGAATATGCAGGATGCATTAAGTAACCTCATGCCGAAAAAGCGTAAAAAGCGTAAATTAACAGTTAAAGAAGCTCGTAAAGTCTTAACAAATGAAGAAGCCGCTAAACTAATTGATATGGATGAGGTAACACAGGAAGCTGTAAACCGAGCAGAACAGTCGGGTATTATTTTTATCGATGAGATTGACAAGGTTGCAGGTAAAAGTCATAATTCTTCTTCTGCAGATGTTTCAAGGGAAGGAGTCCAACGTGATATTTTACCAATTGTAGAAGGTTCGACAGTTGTCACCAAATATGGTTCTGTTAAAACAGATCATATGCTCTTTATTGCAGCTGGGGCTTTTCACATGTCAAAGCCTTCAGATTTAATCCCTGAATTACAAGGTCGTTTTCCGATTCGTGTAGAGCTAACTAAGTTGACAGTAGATGATTTCTACCGTATCTTAGTTGAGCCAGATAATGCATTATTGAAACAATATTCAGCATTATTAGAAACAGAAGGTATACAACTGGAATTTTCTGACGATGCTATTCGTAAGATAGCTGAAGTTGCCTTTCAAGTGAACCAGGATACAGATAATATTGGTGCTCGTCGTCTACATACAATTATGGAAAGACTATTAGAGGATTTATCATTTGAAGCGCCGGACATTACGATGGAAAAAATCACAATTACTCCACAATATGTCGATGAGAAATTAAGTACAATTGTAAAAAACAAAGATTTAAGTCAGTTTATTTTGTAAGTTTATCAGGAGGAACAAGAAAAATGCCATTATTAGAAAGAACTAGAAAAATTAATGCAATGCTGCAAAATGCAGCAGGTAAACCAGTTAACTTTAAGGAAATGTCAGAAACATTAACCGATGTAATCGGTGCGAATACTTTCTTATTAAGTCGTCGTGGGAAACTTCTTGGTTTTGCCATCAAGCAAACGATTGAAAATGAAAGAATTAAGAAAATGATTGAGGATCGTCATTTCCCTGAAGAGTACACACAAAGCTTATTCAACATTCAGGAAACATCATCTAATCTCGATATTGAAAGTGATTATACTGCTTTTCCAATCGAGAACAAGGAATTGTTTAAGAATGGACTAACAACGATTGTTCCGATAATCGGTGGTGGAGAACGATTAGGAACACTCATTCTTTCAAGACTAGATGAAAGATTTGAAGATGATGACCTTATCTTAGCTGAATATGGTGCAACAGTTGTTGGTATGGAAATTCTGCGTGAAAAAGCTGAAGAAATTGAAGAAGAAGCTAGAAGCAAAGCTGTTGTTCAGATGGCAATTAGTTCATTATCTTATAGTGAATTTGAAGCTATTGAACATATCTTTGAAGAGCTAAATGGCAACGAAGGATTATTAGTTGCAAGTAAAATTGCTGACCGCGTAGGAATTACAAGATCAGTTATCGTTAATGCATTAAGAAAGCTTGAAAGTGCTGGTGTAATTGAATCTCGTTCACTAGGAATGAAAGGTACTTACATTAAAGTACTAAACGATAAATTCTTACTTGAATTAGAAAAACTAAAATCACATTAATTAATAAAAAACGAAGATGTAATTCACATCTTCGTTTTTTTTTTGTTTCATGATTATTATAAAAGTGTTCGTAACATAATTTGTCGAGTTTTTGAAGTGGAAATATGTACTTGACGATTTTTGTAAAAAACTCGTGAAACTACTCCTGTGAAATTCTATAATGATAAACGGAAACTATGAGTAGAAAGTCCTAAATTGTCGAAAATTATCACTTTTTATCACAAGCTTCATAGACAGATAGAATTAATTTCATTACAATGAAAAAGGAGTTAATACGATTCGTTATATTTATTCGAATGATAGTACTTTTTTGTGAGGGGTTTATATGAAACTTTTTTCTAATACAATACATTCACTTGAAAAAGCTTTGGATTATTCAGCTTTAAGACAGAAGGTCATTTCAAATAATATAGCAAATGTGGATACACCAAATTATAAAGCACAAGATGTGAGCTTTAAAAATCTTCTTGCTAATGAGACGGAAAGCCAAATGAGAGCTAATCGAACAAATGAAAAACATATCGAATTTACAAGCAGTAAACGTTCGAACAATCCGCTCATTGCGAAGAACGATACTGCATATAACCATAACGGTAACAATGTCGATATCGATAAGGAAATGGCACTTTTAGCAGAAAATCAAATTTACTATAATGCCATCACACAAAGAATAAGCGGGAAATTCAATACATTAAAAACAGTCGTAAAAGGAGGAAACTAAAGGTGTCAATATTTCAAAGCCTCAATACAAGCAGCTCAGCCCTAACTGCGGGACGACTTAGAATGGACGTTATTTCTTCTAATATGGCAAATGTGGATACAACAAGAGGGAAACTTGTAGATGGACAGTGGCAGCCGTATAGAAGGAAAATGGTTGTTCAGCAGCCTCTAGGCAATAGCTTTTCTTCCCACTTATCAAAAGCGATGAATCAATCAAAAACAGGAAATGGTGTTAAGGTTACAGGTATTGTTGAAGATCAAACCCCATTTCAGCTTGTATATAACCCAGATCATCCTGAAGCTAATGCAGACGGGTATGTGGCTCTTCCGAATGTAGACCCTCTAAAGGAAATGGTCGACCTGATGAGTGCCACTAGATCCTACGAAGCGAATGTAACAGTTTTTAATGCGTCAAAAGGAATGTTAATGAAAGCTCTAGAAATAGGGAAATAGGTGATAAAGCATGATAGATAAGGTAAATATTACTACATCACAGGTTTTGTCGAAACCTGTTACACAGCCAAAGACTGCAAGTGCAGTTCAAAAGGAATTTAGCAGCTTTTTAAAAGATGCCTTAAATAATGTAAATGAAACTCAACAGACTTCAGATAAAATGACCGAAAAGCTTGTTAAGGGTGAAAATGTAGATTTACACCAAGTAATGATTGCTTCTGAAAAAGCAAGTGTGTCATTGCAAACGACACTTCAAATTCGAAATAAAGTTGTGGAAGCATACCAAGAAATCATGAGGATGCAGGTTTAGTCCGGGATTTTAAATTTTCTACTTAGGGGTATGTCATGAAAGAGAAACTACTATTATATAAGACAAAAATAGGCGAGTTTTGGAATAAACAATCTGGCTTTCAAAAAGCTACAATTATTGGTTTGCCATTGCTTTTCATTTTTATTATTTCGCTTACTGTGTTTTTTACAACAAAAACAAACCTAGTTCCTATGTATAGCAATCTATCTCCACAGGAAACAGGACAAATAAAAGCGACGTTAGATTCAAGAGGAATTCAATCTGAAATAGCGGATAATGGATCGACCATTAAGGTGCCAGAGGAACTGGTAGAACCCTTAATGGTCGAACTTGCGGCAGAAGGAATACCAGATAGTGGTAACATTGATTATTCATTCTTTGGCCAAAATGCTGGATTTGGGATGACCGATAATGAATTTAATATGTTAAAACTTGAATCCACACAAACAGAATTAGCAAATATGATCAAGAGCATCGATGGGATAAACGATGCGAACGTTATGATCAGTATGCCGAACGAAGGAATTTTTGTAAAAGATAGCCAAGCAGAGGCCTCCGCATCAATCGTACTTAACACGAAACCCGGATATAAATTAGACGGGCAGCAGATTAAATCTTTATATCACTTGGTTTCCAAAAGTATTCCTAACTTACCTACTGATAATATCGTCATAACGAATCAAAACTTTGAGTATTTTGACTTAGAAAATGAAGGAAATGTATCAGTTATAGGAAATGTAGCCTCACAGCTTGATTTGAAACGTGAGATTGAAAGAGATATTCAAAGACAGGTTCAGCAAATGCTAGGGACGATGATGGGACCAGAGAAGGTTTTTGTATCTGTAACTACGGATATTGATTTCACTCAAGAAAACCGTCAAGAAAATTTAGTCACACCCGTTGACCCTGAAAATATGGATGGAATCGAAATTAGTGTCGAACGTATTACTGAAACCTATACAGGTGAAGGAGCCCAGGCTGGTGGAGTTGTTGGTACCGGAGAATCAGATGTCCCATCCTATAACACTGATGGACAAGCTGGTAATGGGGACTATGAACGAATCGAAGAACGTGTGAATAAAGATGTGAATCGAATTACAAAAAATATTGTTGAAGCACCATATAAAATTAGAGATTTAGGAATCCAGGTAATGGTTGAAGCTCCAGACCCGAAAAATCCTACATCGATGCCACAGGAAAGTGTCGACGATATCGAGAGAATATTGAGCACTATCGTAAGGACTAGTATTAATCAAGATGAAAATACTGAGTTATCACAAGAAGAGATACAGGATAAAATTGTCGTTTCAGTTCAAGAATTTAGTGGAAAAACGAATACTGTTCCTGAATCACCAATCATTAAAGCAATTCCTTTATGGGTATATATTGTAGGTGGTATTTTAGTACTTGGCCTAATCATTCTATTATTTTTCTTTTTACGTAAAAAGAAAGAAACAGAGATTGAAGAGATAATCCCTCAACCAGAACCTGTATTATTTAATCAAATTCCAGATCTTAATGAAGAAAAAGAATCGGAAACAACGGTTAGAAGAAAGCAATTGGAGAAGCTTGCGAAAGATAAGCCTGAAGACTTTGCAAAATTATTACGTTCATGGTTAGCGGACGAGTAGGAGGTGGAGAAATGGCAAAACGAGATATGCAAAACGGACTCACCGGAAAACAAAAAGCGGCCATTCTCCTCATTTCACTTGGCCCGGATGTTTCGGCTTCAGTGTATAAGCATCTTTCAGAGGAAGAGATTGAGAAACTAACTTTAGAAATATCAGGGGTTCGTAAGGTGGAAGCAAATACAAAGGAACAAATTATGGAAGAGTTCCATCAGATTGCAATGGCTCAGGATTATATCAGCCAGGGCGGAATTGGATATGCAAAAACGGTACTCGAAAAAGCTCTTGGTGAAGAGCAAGCAGGAATTATCATTAATCGACTAACATCTTCATTGCAGGTTAAACCGTTTGATTTTGCAAGGAAAGCAGATCCAGGCCAAATTTTGAATTTTATTCAAAATGAGCATCCACAGACAATTGCCTTGATTTTATCGTACTTGGATTCAAGGCAGGCTGCACAAATATTATCTGAGTTGCCACAAGAGGTTCAAGCAGATATAGCTAGAAGAATCGCCATTATGGATCGAACTTCACCCGAGATAATAAATGAAGTTGAACAAATATTAGAGCGTAAACTCTCTGCTACGGTGACACATGATTATACACAAACAGGTGGTATTGAGGCAGTTGTCGAGGTATTAAATGGTGTCGATCGCTCAACTGAAAGAACAATATTAGATGCACTCGAAATACAAGATCCAGAACTTGCTGAAGAAATTAAGAAGAGGATGTTTGTATTTGAGGATATTGTGACACTCGATAATCGTGCAATCCAACGTGTGATTCGAGATGTGGAGAATGAAGATCTTATGCTTTCCCTTCGTGTTGCAAGCGAGGAAGTCAAGGAAATTGTCTTTAAAAACATGTCGAAGCGAATGGTCGACACATTTAAAGAAGAAATGGAATATATGGGACCTGTTCGATTGCGTGATGTTGAAGAAGCTCAAACTCGTATTGTAACAGTCATCCGTAGACTAGAAGAAGCAGGGGAAATTGTCATCGCTCGTGGCGGAGGAGATGATATTATTGTCTAACGTTATTAAGTCAGGTTCCTTGCAGACGACAAACGATTCTCCTAAGAGAGTCATCGGACTTAAAGTTCTACAAACAAAAGAAACGAATAATGTCGAACCACAGCCAAATTCACTTTTAGTCTCTCAAAAAATAGTAGAAGAGGCTAGAGAACAAGCGGATAAAATTGTGAAAGATGCGATTTCCTATTCAAACTCACTTAGGCAACAAATATTAGTGGAAAAACGTGAGTGGGAAGAAGAAAAACAACTGTTAATTAATAAAACATCAGGAGATGGCTTTCAAGCTGGATTGGTTGAAGGTAGAGAACAGGGCTATCAAGAATATAGAGATTTACTTGCTGAGGCTCGTAAAATTATTGATCTATCAAAGCAAGATTATGATCGATATCTTGATTCTTCTGAAGAAGTCATTGTTAAGCTTGGCTTAACAGTAGCAGAAAAAATCATTGGCTCTCATCTTTCTGAGAAACCAGAGGATTTTGTTTTTCTCGTTAGAAAGGCGACTAAAGAAGTAAAGGAACATTCTAATATTATGATTCAAGTCAGCCCACATTATTTTCAATATGTGATGGAGCAAAAAGAGGAGTTAATTGCCATCCTTAATCGAGAAACTGATCTTTTTATCTATCCGAATGAAGATTTCAAAGAAACAGATTGTGTGATTGAATCATCCTTCGGAAAGATTAATGCAAGTGTAGATACTCAACTTACAGAGATAAAAGAAAAACTGCTTTCTTTGCTATTGGAGGAATAGGTCGTGAAGGCAATCGAGCTGCTAGATCAAATCCATACAATTGATTCATATAAGCGGTACGGAAAGGTGACAAGAGTTGTTGGCTTGATGATTGAATCTCGTGGACCGGAATGTTCGATAGGCGATTTATGTCTTATTTATGTGGGATTAACACATAAAAGATGTATTCAAGCCGAAGTAGTCGGTTTCCGTGAAGAGCATGTAATCTTAATGCCTTTCTCAAATGTAAAGGATATTTCACCAGGCAGCATCGTGGAAGCTACTGGCAAGCCACTTGATATAAAAGTCGGGGAAGGTTTACTTGGAAAGGTATTAGACCCATTAGGACATCCCCTTGATGAAAGCGGACTTCCTAGAGGATTGTCGTCGGCTCCTACTGAACAGGATCCTCCTAACCCACTATCTCGCCCTCCAATAGAAGAGCCAATTGAGGTTGGTGTCAAAATGATTGATACCCTCTTAACGGTTGGTAAAGGACAACGTGTTGGAATTTTTGCAGGAAGTGGTGTTGGTAAAAGTACATTATTAGGAATGGTTGCTCGAAATACAACTGCTGACATTAATGTAATTGCACTTGTTGGAGAGCGTGGACGAGAGGTAAGAGAGTTTATAGAAAAGGATTTGGGTGAAGCGGGCCTTAAAAGATCGATTCTTGTGGTGGCGACTTCAGATCAGCCGGCACTTCTTAGAATCAAGGCAGCGATGACTGCTACTGCGATTGCAGAGTATTTCAGAGATAAAGGTTTAGATGTCATGTTAATGATGGACTCTGTTACCCGCGTTGCAATGGCAAGCAGGGAAATTGGCTTAGCGATTGGGGAACCACCAACAACGAAAGGATATACACCGAGTGTGTTTACCACACTTCCCAGACTATTGGAGAGAACTGGTACCAATCATTTAGGCTCAATAACTGCTTTTTACACAGTGCTGGTAGACGGTGATGATATGAATGAACCGATTGCCGACACAGTTCGAGGTATACTTGATGGGCATTTTGTTCTTGATCGAAGTCTAGCTAACAAAGGACAGTATCCTGCAATTAATGTATTAAAATCGATTAGCCGTGTAATGAACCAAATTACATCAAGCGAACATAAAGCTTATGCAGAAAAAATTAGAGGGATATTGGCCACTTACCTTAATTCAGAAGACTTAATCAATATAGGGGCTTATAAAAGGGGTTCTTCAATTGAGGTTGATGAAGCAATCAGATATTATCCTAAGATTATTTCTTTCTTAAAACAACAAACCGATGAAAAATTCACGTTTGAAGAAAGTGTACACTTATTAGCACAATTGGCCGAAAAAGGTGAATAAAACAAATGAGTTATACGTTCAAATTTCAAAAAGTGATGTCGCTAAAAGAAAATGAGAAGAATCAAGTTCTTTCAGATTATAAAACATCTGTCAAAGAATTCGAAGAGGCTGCAGAAGCTTTATACGATTCTTTAAAAAAGAAGGAAATACTTGAAGAAAATCAAAGACAGCAGCTACAAAGCGGCTTATCCATTCAAAGTATTAGACAACAACAGTCTTTTATTACTAGCTTAGAAAGAACAATTATGTATTACCAAAATCTTGTTATAAAAGCAAGAAACAAAATGAAACAGCTACAATCATTGCTAACCGAAAAAAATATCGAGGTTAAGAAATACGAAATCATGCATGAAAAAGATTTTGCTATTTATGAGGGACTGTTAAAAATACAAGAAAGTCAAATGATGGATGAAATTTCAATCCAACAATATATGTCAAAAGGAAGATAGGTGATTAAATGGAGACAAACGAAAAAGAATACAGTAGATTTCAATGGTTCCTGTTTGTCATTCTTATACCGTCTATCTTTACTTTATTAGTAGTATTTGTACTTCTATCTGTTGCTGGTTTTAAGCCACTTGGAGTAATGAATGATGTCGTTGCTAAAATACCAGCAGTTAGTTCTCTTTTTAGTGATGAAAAAAAGGAGCAGAATCCGGAAGAGGATGAAATAGAAATTGCTGATTTAGAGTCTGAGATACAGGAAAAGGAAACGAAAATTACGCAATTGGAAAACGAATTGGTAAAAAAGAGCGATGAAATTGAAGCATTAGAAAATGAAATTAATAACCTTTCAGATGAACTTGTAAAACTCCAGAAAGAACGTTTAGCTAAAAGCAAATCTTTAAATGAATTAACTAAAATGTATGAGCTGATGTCTCCCAAAAATGCGGCAAAAATAATTCCGAATTTACAAGAAGAAGAGGCAAGGGAGATTCTTTCAAGTATTGATACAGAAAAACTAGCCGCTATCTTTGAAAAAATGGCGCCTGAGGACGCAGCGAAATTTACTCAATTGATTACACAATAATGATCCTACTAAACTTGAAGGGAGGTGAAGTAATGTGAATATGGTAGTAAATTTGGAACCATCATCTGGAGCATTCAGAAAGGCTGTTGATTCAAGTCTGGGCAATGGCTTAATCCAAGGTAATAATACTTTTGAATTGTACTTTCGGGAGAAATTAGATGCAATTTTTGAGAACGACCCAAAACTTTTCGGAGATCCTAAATTAAAGCTTACTCCTAATTTTAATGCAGGAAAAGAAGAGGATTCCACATCTATGGCTACAACCAATCAAGCATTATCTGAATTCCAGTCTTTTGTAAAAGAAGAATTCGATTTATCTGGTTTAGAAGATGTATTTCTGACACTTCCACCTGATTTGGTAGACCAAATAAAAGTATTTATCACTGGAATTCAAAATGGTGAAATCGAGCTGGGAGTTGGACAAGCGTATGGAGAAGCTGAACAATCTGCATTGCTGTTAGTGGCTACACGTTTAGTTGAAGAAAATCCAGTAATTGATCAGGCTGTACTAATAAACCTTCTAAAGCAAATGAAGATAGCTTCTAACGAGGAATTGACTACAAGTCCTCAAGTTTCGAAGGACTTAACCGATTTAAAGGCAATTAAGCTTATCCAAGAGTTGATGCAGTCGCTAGAAAACAAGACTTCTTTAGTCGAGAAGCCAAGGACAGAATCTCAGTCCCGTCTTCACTACCTGCAAACTGTACATTCGAGATATTTTTCGGCACCAAAAGGGATTGAAACGACACAGGCTGATACGGCTGGTAAGTCTATACAACAAGCAAGTACACACCAAGTTATAGGAAATTCAAGAGAAGCCATTTCTGTAGCTGATTTGAGCTCCAATCATATTTCTAGGGCTGAGCAATTTACAATAAACGTTGAACAAACGAGTAAACCGTTACCGAATCAGCGACAATTCATAAAGCAGTTTCAGAATATCCTAGCAAGAAGCAACTTTTTGAATAGTGGCGGGCAACAAAAATTATTAATTAACTTATATCCTGAACATCTTGGGTCACTACGAATTGAAATTCTTCAAAGTGAAGCAGGTATGATTGCAAAAATTTTGGCTTCAACGAGTCAAGCAAAGGAATTAGTAGAGTCACAGTTAACAAACCTAAAACACTCTTTCTTAGCACAAAACATTTCAGTCGAAAAAATTGAAGTTTCAACACAGCTTCAGTATCAAACTGAAAAAAATCTGCAAAGAGAAAATGAACAACATGGTCAGCAATCAGGAAGACAACAGAAGGAACAAAATAATCAAGAACAAAATGAGGATGTTTCTTCCTTTACAACTGCTCTATTGGATGAGCTTGTCAATATTAAAATTTAGGTGGTGATGAATGTGACTACAAAAATAGATTCGAGTCTTTACCTTTCAAATTTAAAGCAAGAAAGAAAAACTGGTAATGATATTTTAGGAAAAGATGATTTCTTAAAGATATTAATGACACAGCTTCAAAACCAAGATCCAATGAATCCAATGGAAGATAAGGATTTTATTGCTCAAATGGCGACCTTTACCTCGCTTGAACAAATGACAAATATGAATAGTACTTTAGAGAAATTCGTGACTAGCCAGAAGGGTGAACAGCTTTTAAAATATAGCTCTATGATTGGGAAAGAAGTTGAATACAGTTTTAAAACTGAGGATGAGAATGGAAATGAAATCATCAATAAAGGGCAAGGAATTGTAACATCTGTATCACAAAAATCAGGGTATATTGAGCTAGAGTTAAAGGACGGAACTAAGATTTATAGTGATGAAATTTTAAAAGTGAAGGAACCTTCTAACGAGGAAGAATAGGAGGTGTTAAGATGGATCATCGTATTCTGCAAATACAAAATCATCCCTTGTCATTAACAACACGGAATAAAGTGCAGCATAGAAAGCAGCCTTCCATTTCTTTTAAAGATACTCTCGCAAAAGAGTCAGAACTAGTAATAAGTAAACACGCACAAAAAAGATTGGATGAAAGAAACATTAACATTCAAGATTCTAAATGGAAAGAAATCCAAACAAAAATCTTAGAAGCAAAAACAAAGGGAATTCAAGATTCTTTGGTCGTGACTAAAAATGCAGCATTAATTGTAAATGTCCCAAATAATACAGTTATCACTGCAATGAATCGTGATGAAGCAAATTCTCAGATATTTACCAATATTAATGGAACCATTATTTTAGATTAATCATTTATCAGGCTGGACCTTAACAGGAAGCCGGGGTGTGCCGACCGATAGACGCCACCTTAATTGAAAGGGGAAAATAAAATGTTACGTTCAATGTATTCAGGAATCAGCGGTATGAAAAACTTTCAAACTAAACTAGATGTAATTGGTAATAACATCGCTAACGTCAATACTTACGGATTCAAGAAGGGAAGAGCAGTTTTTTCCGATATGATGAGTCAAACGATTCAAGGTGCAAAAGCAAATGACGGTGTAAGAGGTGGTGTGAATCCAAAGCAGGTTGGTTTAGGTTCTACATTATCTACAATTGATACTATTTCTACACAAGGAAGTATCCAATCTACTAACCGACCACTTGATTTAGCTATTTCCGGATCTGGTTATTTTACTGTATCTGATGGTACAAATGACTTCTATACTAGAGCAGGTAATTTCTATTTAGACGAAACTGGTAAATTAGTAAATGGCAGCGGACTAAATGTTGTGCCAGATATTACAATACCTTCGGATGCCCAAAGTTTTAGTATTGATTCAGCTGGTGTAGTAAGTTACGTAGACAATACCGGTAGTTTACAAACAGCAGGAACATTAGAAATTAGCATTTTTGCGAATCCTGATGGTCTCGAAAAGTTTGGGGATAACCTGTTTATTGAAACACTAAACTCGGGAACACCTACAGCAGTAACAGCTGGAAATGGGGAAAGTGGAAAATTAATGGCTGGTGCTCTTGAGATGTCAAATGTTGACCTTTCTGAAGAATTTACAGAAATGATTGTTGCACAACGTGGATTCCAAGCGAACACTCGTATCATCACCACATCCGATGAAATCCTTCAAGAGCTTGTAAACCTAAAACGTTAAGGGGGTAAGGGGTATTAGACAACACTAAAACCCCGATGAAAAGTGATTACTTTAACGAAATTAAATGATAAAAAGTTTACATTAAATGCATTATATATTGAACAGGTTGAATCCTTTCCTGATACAACCATTACCTTAACAAATGGTAAAAAGTTTGTTGTCAAAGAAACAGAAGAAGATGTACATGTGAAGGTTCATGAATTTTATCAAAAAATAAATGTACTTGGCCTTCGTTAATGCTTGGGGAGGATAGGGTGCTATGAAAAATAAACTTCTTGTGGTAATGGTCATCATATTAAGTACGATAACATTAGTCGGTACCACTGCATTTGTCATTCTAACGAAGGTTGCAGCGGGTGAAGGTGAAAAGGAACCATCGATTGATCAGGTACTTAAAGCGACTGTAGAAATTCCAGAAATCACAACAAAACTATTAAGTGATGATTATATCCGTATATCCTTTAATATTCAAACAGATGGAAAAAAAGGCAAAGAAGAATTGGAGAAACGAGAGTTCCAAGTAAGCAACATCATTATTAAGGAACTTTCCAATATGACTTCTGAAGAATTTAAGGGTGAAGAAGGAATCGTGAATCTTGAAAATAGATTAAAGGACCGAATAAATGAATTAATGCAAGATGGTACTGTCGTTAAAGTCTATGCGACATCCTTTCTTCCGCAGTAACCAATTTAATTAAATGACCTAATGAGCGGAGGTGGAACCTTGCCTGGTGAAATATTATCTCAAAGTGAAATAGATGCTTTACTTTCAGCCCTGTCAACTGGTGAAATGAATCCGGAAGAACTAAAGAAAGAAGAAAGTGAGCGCCGAGTTAGAGTATATGATTTTAAGAGGGCACTTCGATTCTCAAAGGATCAGATTCGAAGTATCACCCGAATACATGAAAATTTTGCACGATTATTAACAACCTATTTTTCAGCTCAACTTCGAACGTATGTACAAATCACAGTAGGAACAGCAGATCAGGTACCATATGAAGAATTCATACGTTCGATTCCAAAAATGACCATATTAAATGTGTTTGAAATGCCTCCACTCGAAGGGCGAGTATTACTAGAAGTAAACCCTAATATTGCATATGCCATGCTCGATCGAGTACTTGGAGGTAAAGGAACAGGACTAAATAAGATCGACAGTTTAACTGAAATAGAAACAAAAATTATGAGCAATATGTTCGAAAAAGCATTTGAACAAGCTAGGGAAGCATGGGCTAATTTAGTAGAAGTTGACCCATTTTTAACTGATTTTGAAGTAAATCCACAGTTCCTTCAAATGGTTTCTCCAAATGAAACGGTTGTTGTTATCTCACTTAATACTCAAATTGGTGAGACTAGTGGGATGATAAATATTTGTATTCCCCATGTGATTCTTGAGCCAATTATTCCTAAACTATCAGCGCATTACTGGATGCAAACGGCTCCTAGAAAAGAACGGAATACAGAGGAACTGGCCACAATAAAAAGCAATCTGAAAGATACTAAACTACCAATTATAGCAGAATTAGGTACAGCCAATATTGCGATCCAGGAGTTTTTATTATTAGACGTTGGCGATACAATCCAGCTTGACAATATGATTGAACACCCAATTGATGTAAAAATTGAAGGTATCCCGAAATTTCATGCGCAGGTTGGTAAGGTAAATAAGAAACAAGCCATTCAAATCCTAATGGAAATAAAAGAGGGGGGCAGTGAAGATGAATAATGGTAATATGCTATCTCAAGATGAAATTGATGCATTACTTAAAGGTACAGCTGACTTAGACAATGAACCGGTAGCAGACAAAAATAAACCCCTTATCGAGGATTTTTTATCTTTAATTGAACAGGACGCACTCGGGGAAATTGGGAACATATCTTTCGGGAGTTCGGCAACGGCTCTTTCTACACTACTCAATCAAAAGGTTGAAATTACTACTCCAAATGTAACGCTTATTCAAAGTTCTCAACTCGCGGATGAGTTTCCACACCCATGTGTAACGGTCTATGTAAACTATACAGCTGGTTTTACAGGAACAAATCTATTAGTCATTAAACAAAGTGATGCATCAATTATTGCTGATTTGATGCTTGGTGGAAGCGGACTTGCAGCACCAACAAACCTAGGAGAACTTCAATTAAGTGCTGTTCAAGAGGCGATGAATCAAATGATGGGTTCTGCTGCGACTTCAATGTCAACTGTATTTAGTAAGAAAATTGATATTTCTCCACCTAGTATTGATATGCTTGACATGAGTAATAGCAATGGTGTAGAAAATCTTCGACTTGATGATATCTTAGTGAAAATATCATTTCGATTAAAAATTGGTGAACTAATTGATTCCACAATCATGCAGCTTGTGCCAGTTCAATTTGGAAAAGACCTTGTTGGTGAACTTCTCTCCCCACAGGCAGAGTTGGTAGCCCCAACAATTGAACAATCGTCTTCCCATGTTGACGAAGAGATGTTAATGCAGAATCAAAATATTACTAATCACCGCGCGGTACAAAATACATCATATCAACCGACTCAGCAGGTTCAACAATCTGAATATAACCAGCCTATTTCAAACAGTGGCCCGCAACATCTAGGAGGATTCCAGGCGAAACAACCTGAAATCCA
Source organism: Ferdinandcohnia sp. SAFN-114 (assembly GCF_059415045.1). Lineage (NCBI taxonomy): Bacteria > Bacillati > Bacillota > Bacilli > Caryophanales > Bacillaceae > Ferdinandcohnia > Ferdinandcohnia sp. SAFN-114. Next base: position 14,659 of record NZ_JBPFDQ010000024.1, read on the forward strand.
ACCTGCGGTGTTCTCTGAATTTGAATCGATCCATTTACAAGAATCTGAATCTAGAAACCTAAACATGTTACTCGATATTCCACTTCAAGTTACGGTCGAATTAGGTAGGACCAAACGGTCTATAAAAGAAATTCTTGAATTGTCTGCTGGTTCTATAATTGAGTTGGATAAGCTCGCAGGAGAGCCGGTAGATGTTTTAGTAAATGGAAAACTTATCGCTCAAGGTGAGGTTGTTGTTATTGAAGAAAACTTTGGTGTTAGGATCACCGATATTATTAGCCAAAGTGATCGAATAAAAAAATTGAATTAATAGTAGGGGGCTATTCTAATGGCAAACAGAATTCTTATTGTAGATGATGCAGCATTTATGAGAATGATGATTAAGGACATCCTAACTAAAAATGGATACGAAGTCGTAGCAGAAGCAGCTGATGGAGCACAAGCTGTTGAAAAGTATAAAGAAACACAACCAGACCTAGTAACAATGGATATAACTATGCCAGAAATGGATGGAATTACAGCACTTAAAGAAATTAAAAAAATAAATCCAAATGCAAAAGTTATTATGTGTTCGGCTATGGGTCAACAAGCCATGGTTATTGATGCCATTCAAGCGGGTGCGAAGGATTTTATTGTAAAGCCATTTCAAGCAGACCGTGTGATTGAAGCTATCAGCAAAACGCTAAGTTAGCAATAACTAACCGAATAATGTAGCACCTAAATCGAGACTTGTAATTCTATTTATTCAGGAGAGTGGCAACAAAATTGAAATATATTAAAAAAGTTATTCTTGCACTTATCTTCTTTCATGCCTTGCTTGTCACTTTTCCTGTTCAAGCTGAAGAAGGTCATATTGATAGAAGTGTAAGTGATGTACTTGAAAATCAAGAAAAACAAGTAGATAAAGAGCAGGAAACGGACGCTATTGAAACCGCAGAACCTGTCAGTGAACTAACAGCAGGCGATTTTATTAAAATGATCTTTACAACGTTATTTGTCATTGCACTCATTTACTTATTATTAAAATTTGTCAATAAAAGAAATCGCATGTTTAATCAGCATAGGTTCATTGAAAATCTAGGTGGAACAAGTTTAGGTACAAACCGATCCATTCAGATTGTGAAAGTTGGGGAGCGGATTCTAGTAGTGGGGGTTGGAGATACCGTTCAGCTTCTTAAAGAGATCGAAGACACGGATGAAATTAATGAAATTTTGGAACAGCATAATGCATCATTGGATTCCATGATTCAGCCTAGAGATCTCCTTAACCGGATGATTCAAAAAAGAAAAGAAGTCAAAGATGGGGACCAAGGTCATTTTTCCTCGTTGTTACAAAAGCAACTATCAGAATTAAAACAAGGGAGAAAGAAAATTGTCGAGCAACTTGAAAATAAGGAGTCTAGTAAAGAATGAATGAATTTATGGAGTTTTTTAATACTAGTGCCCCCGAAAATGTGTCGACATCAGTTAAACTTTTACTTCTATTGACTGTTCTTTCACTAGGTCCTAGTATTTTGATCTTAATGACGAGTTTCACGAGGATAATTGTTGTGTTGTCATTTGTTCGAACTTCACTTGGGACACAACAAATGCCTCCAAATCAGGTACTGATTGGTCTGGCATTGTTTTTAACTTTCTTTGTGATGGCGCCGACTTTAAGTGAGGTCAATGAACAAGCCTTAACCCCTCTGTTTAATGAGGACATTAATTTAGAGGAAGCCTATAATCGTGCCTCGTTACCGTTCAAGGAATTTATGAGTGTACATACCCGGCAAAAGGATTTGGAGTTATTTTTAAATTACTCAGGAGCTGATAGGCCGGAAACGATTGAGGATATTCCCTTAACTGCTTTGGTACCGGCTTTTGCGATAAGTGAGCTTAAAACAGCGTTTCAAATTGGTTTTATGATTTTTATTCCGTTCCTTGTGATCGATATGGTTGTTGCAAGTATCCTTATGTCTATGGGGATGATGATGCTACCGCCAGTAATGATTTCTTTGCCGTTTAAAATACTATTATTTGTCCTCGTGGACGGATGGTATTTAATTGTTAAATCCTTATTACAGACCTTCTAAGAGTGGGTGAACAGTTTGAGTCCTGAAGCAGTTATTTCATTAGCAGAAAAAGGTGTATATACGACCTTAATGATTTGTGGTCCACTTTTATTAGTGGCTTTAGTTGTTGGGTTGATTGTTAGTGTGTTCCAGGCCACAACACAAATTCAGGAGCAAACCCTGGCATTTATCCCTAAAATTATAGCCGTGCTAGTCGGGTTGGTATTTTTTGGACCGTGGATGCTTTCAAAGATGCTCGCATATACGCATGATATTTTTAGTAATTTAACAAGATTTGTAGGTTAAAAAATGACAGAGATATATACCTATTTTCCTGCCTTTTTACTTGTATTAGTGAGGGTAACGAGTTTTTTTGTAACGATGCCTTTGTTTTCATATCGGACTTTGCCGGCATTACATCGAATCGGAATTGCTTTCTTTATTGCATGGGTTATGTTCCTATCTATGGAAAAACCAATTCTCCAGATTGATGGCTATTTTATCATGTTAATTCTCAAAGAGGCTATGGTGGGTCTCTTAATTGGGTTAACAGCTTATATGATTTTCGCTGCGATTCAAATTGCAGGGGGCTTTATCGATTTTCAGATGGGGTTTGCCATCGCCAATGTTATTGATCCACATACAGGGGCGCAAAGTCCATTGATGGGACAATATTTATATACGTTTGCACTCCTCTTTTTATTGGCAATTAATGGCCATCATTTATTGTTGGATGGAATTTTTTATAGCTATGAATTTATCCCAATGGAACAATCAACTCTCCCATTTGGTGATGAAAATATAGTCGAATTTGTTATTAAAGCTTTTGGAACAATGTTTATAATAGCATTTCAAATGTCAATGCCAGTCGTTGGTGCCTTATTTTTAGTAGATATTGCTCTAGGTATAGTGGCGAGAACAGTCCCACAATTAAATGTATTTGTTGTAGGTCTTCCATTAAAAATTGGGGTTAGTTTTGTTGTATTATTTATCGCGATGACGATGATTTTTATGCTCGTTGGAAACCTGGTAGACAATATGGTATTTACGATGCGAGGTTTAATGGAACTATTAGGAGGAAGCTAGATGTATTTTGTTCGTCTTGATCTGCAATTTTTTGCAGGTGAAAAAACAGAAAAAGCCACTCCTAAAAAACGTCAAGAAACAAGAAAAAAGGGTCAGGTTGCAAAGAGTGCAGATATTAATACCGCACTACTACTAATTTCGATCTTTTTTACACTGCTTGTTTTTGGTGGATTCATTTTAGATCGAATATTAACCTTTTTAAATCATTCTTTTAGCCATTATTTATTGATTTCACCGACTGAACAAAGTGTTCAGGAAATTTTTATTGAACTATCTTTAGAGGCTGCAATTATATTAGCACCGATTATGATAATTGCCCTTATCGTTGGAATTGCAGCGAACCTTATGCAGGTTGGTTTTTTATTTTCAACAGAAGCGATTCAAATGAAGTTAAATAAGCTTGATCCGATTCAAGGATTTAAACGAATTTATTCGATACGTGCGCTTGTTGAGATGCTTAAATCAATTTTAAAAATCGTGATCGTAGGTGGCGTTACGATTTCGATTCTTTGGTTCCGTTTGGAAGATATTTTGTCCTTGTCACAGAAAACCGTTGGAGCAGCTCTAGTTGTTCTTGCCAAACTAACAGTCCAGATGGGGTTATTTGCGGGAGGAGCACTTTTATTCTTATCGTTCTTAGACTATCTTTATCAACGTTTTGATTATGAAAAAAACATAAGGATGTCTAAGCAGGATATTAAAGATGAATATAAGAAGACAGAAGGAGACCCTCTGATTAAATCAAAAATAAAGCAAAAACAACGTGAAATGGCAATGAGTCGAATGATGCAAGAAGTGCCAAAGGCAGATGTCATTATTACAAACCCAACTCATTATGCAATTGCTTTAAAATATGATGAATCAAAAATGGATGCTCCCTTTGTAGTTGCAAAGGGTGTAGATTTTGTTGCGGGGCGAATTAAGGAAATTGCAAACGAGCATGAAATCACGACCATCGAAAACCGTCCTCTCGCAAGAGCCCTATATGCAGGGACAAATATTGGGGATGCGATACCAGAAGAGTATTTTAAAGCGGTAGCGGAAATTCTTGCCTATGTATACCGATTGAAAGAAAAGATATAAACGATTTTTAAGAGATTTTTACTAATTCCTCATCACTTATGTGTTTTTTGACTTAAAGGAGAGAAAACAATGCGAGCAAGAGATTTATCAGTTTTATTAAGTGTAATCTTAATAGTTGCGATGCTAATTATTCCATTTCCATCTTGGATGCTAAGCATTTTAATTATTGTTAATATTTCTCTTGCATTGTTAGTTCTTTTAACTTCAATGAATATGCAGGAACCACTTCAATTTTCAATTTTCCCTTCTTTATTACTTCTTTTGACCTTATTTAGATTAGGGTTAAACGTTTCTACAACTAGATCAATACTCGCTACAGGGGATGCTGGTGGGGTAGTGCACACCTTTGGTACCTTTGTAGTTGGTGGGAATGTGGTTGTCGGATTTGTTGTCTTTTTAATCCTTGTTATTATTCAATTTGTTGTAATTACAAAAGGTTCTGAACGTGTTTCTGAGGTTGCTGCGCGCTTTACATTAGATGCAATGCCAGGGAAACAAATGAGTATAGATGCTGATTTAAATGCTGGTATGATTTCTGATACTGAGGCCCGCGAGCGCCGTGATAAAGTAAGTAGAGAAGCTGATTTTTACGGGGCAATGGACGGGGCAAGTAAGTTCGTAAAGGGAGATGCAATAGCTGGTATTATTATTGTTCTTATCAACTTAATTTTTGGATTTATCATCGGGATGACACAACATGGCTTGGGTTTCCAAGAGGCGCTTTCTAAATTTACCCTGTTAACTGTAGGGGACGGAATTGTCAGCCAGATTCCTGCATTATTAATTTCAACAGCGACAGGGATTGTGGTTACTCGTGCTGCGTCTGAAGGAAATTTAGGGACAGATATTACAAAGCAATTATTTGCTTTTCCAAAGATGCTATATGTGACTGCAGGAACGATTTTCCTTTTAGGATTGTTTACTCCAATCCATGATTTTTTAACAATTTCAATCTCAAGTTGTTTAGCGATTGGCGCCTATATGATTTCTAAAAGTAAGGATCAGGAGACTCAATTAGAGCCTGAAACCGAAGAAGAAGTACAAGTAGAGGACTTAAAAAGTCCAGAAAGCGTCGTGAGTCTGTTAAATGTAGACCCCATTGAGTTTGAGTTCGGTTATGGATTGATACCATTGGCTGATACAAACCAAGGTGGAGATATATTGGACAGAATCGTGATGATCCGTAGACAATTGGCGATTGAGTTGGGGTTAGTCATCCCAGTCGTTAGAATAAGGGATAATATTCAATTACAGCCAAACGAATATCGTCTGAAAATAAAAGGTAGTGAAATGGCAAGAGGGGAACTTTTACTTGATCATTTCTTAGCGATGAGCCCAGGTTATGAGGATGATTCGATTGAGGGAATCGATACAATTGAGCCCTCTTTTGGATTACCGGCAAAATGGATAGCTGAGGATATGAAAGACCAGGCAGAAATGCTAGGTTATACGGTCGTTGATCCTCCATCTGTTGTGTCAACACATATCACCGAAGTAATTCGAAGGAATGCCCATGAGTTACTGGGAAGACAAGAGACAAAGCAACTGATTGATCATCTAAAAGAATCATACCCAATTTTAGTAGAAGAGGTCACGCCAAATCCACTAGCAGTAGGAGATGTTCAAAAGGTATTAGCTAAGTTACTTAAAGAAAATGTGTCAATTCGAAATCTGCCTATCATCTTTGAAACACTCGCAGATTTTGGACGAATGACAACTGATACGGATTTATTAACGGAATACGTGAGACAATCACTAGCCAGACAAATAACAAATCAACACATTGTTCAAGGTGAAACAATGAAAGTTGTAACTTTATCAGGAAGAGTTGAAAAGTTTGTCGCTGATGGTGTTCAACAAACAGAACATGGAAACTATCTGTCAATTGATCCAAATGTGTCACAATCCATTATTGAAGCGATAGCAAAACAAATCGAAAGTGTTAGTATACAAGAACAATCTCCGATTTTACTATGTTCTCCTGCGGTCAGAATGTATGTGAGACAATTAATTGAACGATATTTTCCACAAGTTCCTGTACTTTCTTATAACGAGCTTGAGGCAAATGTTGAAGTTCAAAGTGTTGGGGTGGTGAATATAGATTGAAGGTAAAAAAATATATTGCTACTTCTATGCCAGAAGCAATGAAAATGATTCGTGCTGAATTAGGTAGTGATGCGGTCATCTTAAACTCAAAGGTTGTTCAAACGAAGGGGGTTTTCGGCCTTTTTCGAAAAAAGAATTTTGAAGTGATAGCAGCTATTGATTCTCAAGTCCCTAAGACTCAAACAATGAAACCGAAAGAAAAGAATAAAAAACCAACGGTTATTGATATAAAATCTGAACCAATCCCAATTAAACAAGAGGTTGCCAAACCTGTAAATACACAACAGGTAAAGGATCGATCAGAGTCGACACCAGATCTTGTAAAAGAAATGAAAGAACTAAGGGTCGCGATAAAAGCAATATCTGTTGATAGTAGTCCTTATCCAGCCCCCTTACAGGAAATAAATCAATTGCTGGCTCATCAAGAAATAAATCCATCCATTCGAAAAAAAGTTATGTCTACTTTAATGGAGAAGTGGTATTTGAAAACAGAAAATGCATCATTTGGAGAAGTCAAGGGATGGACGAAGGAATGTTTGGCTTCCATCATTTCCGGAGTTGAATACGGTGGCTTAACCTTTCAAAAAAAATATATTAATGTTGTTGGTCCAACAGGTGTTGGAAAAACAACGACCATTGCTAAAATTGCAGCGGACAGCATGTTGAAGGACAAAAAGAAAATTGCCTTCATTACAACGGATACATTTCGAATTGCTGCGATTGAGCAACTAAAAACATATGCAAAAATCCTTAGTGCTCCTGTTGAGGTTTGTTATTCTTTTGATGATTTTAAAAAAGCAAAGGAAGCCTTTAAGGATTATGATGTTATATTCATTGATACTGCAGGCAGGAACTTTCGTAATGAAAAATATATTGATGATTTAAATAATTTAATCCATTTTTCAAATGATATGGAAACATTTTTAGTGCTTTCACTAACATCCAAAATGAGTGACATGAAAGTAATTTATGAACAGTTTTCCAAAATTGCAATATCCAAATTTATATTTACAAAAATGGATGAAACGGCAAACTATGGAGCGATGGTGAATTTAATTGCTGATTCTGGTATCGGTGTCGCATATCTAACGAATGGTCAAAATGTGCCAGATGACATTGTCGTGGCTACGCCAACTCTAATAACTAATACTATCCTTGGAGTTGATGAATCATGATAGACCAAGCTACAGCTCTTCGTAACAAACTAGGATCGATGAATAACGAACAAGACCAACCGAAGACAATAGCTATAATCAGTGGAAAAGGTGGAGTTGGTAAATCCAATTTTTCATTAAATTTTTCCATTGCCCTATCACAATTTGGCAAGAAGGCTTTGTTGTTTGATATGGATATTGGAATGGGGAATATTGATATCTTGATGGGGATAACAGCCCACCATACGATTGTAGACTTATTTGAAAAAAATCTATCAATAACAGATCTGCTTATTAAAGGTCCGGAAGGCATTGACTATATTGCGGGAGGCAATGGCTTACCTTCGCTTTTTAAGCTGGATGAAAGCAAATCTCAGTATTTAATAAACCAATTGCAATCCGTACTACATGATTATGACTACATTATTTTTGATATGGGCGCTGGTATGTCCGAGGAAAGTGTTAAATTTCTTATGGCAATGGACGAAATATTTGTCATTACCACACCTGAGCCAACCTCTATTACAGATGCATACTCAGTCATTAAATATATCTGTTTATTTGTTCAGTCGATTCCTATGTATTTGATTGTGAATCGAGCTGATAATGAATCTGAAGGAATGCAAACCTTAAAAAGATTAAAACAAGCTGTTCTACAATTTTTAATAAAAGAAATTAAACTACTAGGAGTATTACTTGATGACAAAACCGTCCAAAAGGCAGTCAGTCACCAGGAACCATTTTTACTATATGCCCCTAATGCAATAATCAGCAAAAATTTACTTGATATTTGCAAAAGTTATCTTGGTACTGAAAAAAGTCAGGAGAAAAATCAACATACCTCCTTTATATCAAAGTTACAACGTTTTTTCGTACGTGGTAGATAGGAGTTTAGCGATGACAAAGATTAATGTTCTTATTGTAGACGATTCAGCATTTATGAGGAAGCTTATTTCAAATTTCCTTCAAGAAGATTCAAGAATTAACGTTATCGGAACAGCGAGAAATGGAATCGATGCCCTAAACAAAATTGAAATACTCAACCCAGATGTTATAACTATGGATGTTGAAATGCCTGAAATGAACGGAATTGAAGCATTACAACGGATTATGAATAAACATCCCCGTCCTGTTGTAATGCTTTCAAGCACAACAATAGAAGGAACAGACAAAACATTACTTGCAATACAAAATGGGGCTGTTGATTTTATTCAAAAACCATCAGGACCTATTTCTATTAATCTCCACCTGATAAAAAATGAGATTGTTACAAAAGTACTAAATGCTGGAAAAGTGAACGTAACCTTACTTAAAAGTCCAATAAAAATACAAGAAAAGTCAAATACTAGAATAGTAGAATGTAGTAAAATAGACCTAGAACCAAATAAAAATATGAATAAAATTGTTTGCATAGGTGCTTCAACAGGGGGACCTCGGGCTTTGCAACAGGTGCTCCCACAGTTTCCGAAAAATTATTCAGCACCAATTGTTATTGTTCAGCACATGCCAGCGGGTTTTACTAAATCTTTAGCCAATAGGCTCAACGGTTTATGTAATATTACCGTTAAGGAAGCTGAAGATGGGGAAATGTTAAAGGCTGGGACAGCTTATATTGCACCTGGTGGTTATCATATGAAAATAAAAAAGATTGGCACAATGCTGGCTGTAAATATTGATGAGAGTGAAATACGGAATGGACACAGACCATCTGTTGATGTCCTATTTGAATCAATTAGTGAAATTAAGGGGATTCAAACAATTTCTATTATCATGACAGGAATGGGAACGGACGGTTCAAGTGGATTGATAAAACTAAAACAGACTGGACAAGTTGTTTCGATAGCAGAATCGAAGGAAACTTCAATTGTGTTCGGGATGCCAAAGGCTGCTATTGAAACAAATTTAGTTGATAAAGTTGAAAATTTAGAGGATATAGCGAGGACGGTACTTAGCCTTTCATAAGTAAAGGGGTTTTGATAAATGGAAATGGATCAATATTTAGAGGTATTTATTGAAGAAAGTAAAGAGCATCTCCAGGCATGTAATGAAAATTTGCTAAAGTTGGAAAAAGAGCCTGAAAATATTGCGATTGTCAACGAAATTTTCCGTTCTGCCCATACATTGAAGGGGATGTCAGCTACCATGGGATATGAAGATCTGGCGAGTCTTACGCATCAGATGGAGAATGTTCTAGATGGTATTCGTAATTTGAAAATAAAAGTAACCCTATCTCTCTTGGATGTTGTTTTTAAGTCAGTTGATTATCTAGAGGAAATGATTTTTTCCATTGCTGAGGGTGGTGATGGAAAAAAGGATGTTACAGATGTTGTTTTATCACTTAAAAATGTAGAAAGTGAATATAAAACAGCTGCAGAAGAAACTACTGGTGAACAAAATAATGTTGATGAACCTACTGCATCTATAACTAACTATGATGATTTTGAACTGACGGTTATCCAACAATCAAAAGAACAAGGTTTTAATTGTTATGAAATAACGATTCAACTTCGTGATGACTGTTTATTAAAAGCTGCACGAGTTTTCATGGTGTTTGAGGTTCTTGAACAAGTCGGTGAAATCATTAAGTCATTTCCATCAGTCGGCCAGCTGGAGGAAGAACAATTTGATAGTGAATTTCATGTAACGGTAGTTTCAATGGAAACATCCGAAAATATCGAAAAACAAATAAACAAAGTATCTGAAATAAACAAGGTAATTGTTAATGATTTTTACAATGATTCAAATAAGGCTCAAGTACATGAACAAATACAGGCACAGGCTGAAGTTGCTCCAACACTTGCTCCCCAACAGAAACAAATGAACGATAAAGAGGAAAATTTATCTTCAAAATCGACCAGCAAGTATGTTGGGAATCAAAAAACAATCAGAGTAAATATTGAAAAACTTGATACTCTAATGAACTTATTTGAAGAGCTAGTCATTGATAGAGGGCGCTTAGAACAGCTCTCTCATGAATTGAAACATTCAGAGTTAAACGAAACTGTTGAGAGAATGTCAAGAATATCTGGAGATTTACAAAATATTATTTTGACAATGAGAATGGTTCCAGTTGAGACTGTCTTTAACCGTTTTCCTCGTATGGTTCGTCAATTAGCGAAGGACTTACATAAGAAAATTAATCTTCAAATTATTGGTGCAGAAACGGAACTAGATCGTACTGTAATTGATGAGATTGGTGATCCACTGGTGCATCTATTACGAAATGCACTTGATCATGGTATTGAAACACCAGAAATTAGATTGCAAAATGGAAAAACAGAAGAGGGTACTGTCATTTTACGTGCTTACCATAGCGGAAATCATGTATTTATCGAAATAGAAGACGACGGTGCTGGAATTAGTAGAGAAAAAATTATCCAAAAGGCAGTTAACAAAGGACTGATTGAAGAAAAAACGGTTGAATCTCTAACTGATAGTCAAGTATTTGATTTTATTTTTTCTTCTGGTTTTTCAACTGCTGAACAAATTTCAGACGTATCAGGTCGCGGCGTTGGTCTAGATGTTGTGAAAAATACGATTGAGTCATTAGGTGGGTCAATCACTATTCATTCTGAAATTAGTAGAGGTTCAACATTTTCTATACAGTTACCACTCACTTTATCGATCATCTCTGTAATGCTCGTTACGATTCAGAATGAAAAGTATGCAATCCCACTTTCTTCTATTATTGAAACAGCCATCATTAAGAAAAGTGAAATTCTTTATGCGCACAATCAGGTGGTAATTGATTATAGAGGTAAAGTTGTCCCATTGGTAAACTTGAAAGATATTTTTGAGGTTCCAACAATTACTGAAGATGATGAAGACGTTTCTATTCTAATTGTGAAAAAGGGTGAGAAATCAGCTGGTCTCATCGTTGATACCTTTGTAGGACAACAAGAGATTGTATTAAAATCACTAGGAAACTATTTAACAAATGTATTTGCAATTTCAGGGGCAACAATACTCGGTGATGGTCAAGTTGCCCTCATTATTGATTGTAATGCTTTAATCAAATAGAAATGCATTGATTTTGTAGTTAAGGAGGAAAAAAATGTCTGTACAAGCTACTGTGTTAAAGGTAATTGTTTTTTCACTCGAGGATGAAGAATATGCAATCCCAGTTTCACAGGTACGTTCAATAGAAAAACTGCAACATATAACACGGGTTCCTAGAACAGAGCCATTTGTAAAAGGTGTGATTAATCTAAGAGGGGTTGTTACTCCGATTATTGATTTAAGAACTCGTTTTGGTATAGATGAAACCGAGTATTTGAATAGCACAAGAATAATAATAGTTGCTACAGATGATGTTGAAGTAGGATTAATTGTTGATTCGGCAAATGATGTAATGGATATCCCAGTTGATTCGATTGAACCACCTCCTGAGATTGTTGGCAGTGTAGAGGTCGAATACCTAGAAGGTGTAGCCAAGCTTGATAAAAGATTATTGATCCTATTAAATTTAGAAAAGGTTCTTACCCCCGATATTCGTAAGGGAAAAGAGTAAGGGGCAATCGTATGTCATTTTTTCAACGTATTAATTCTACTCATTTAGATATTTTAAAAGAGATTGGAAATATCGGAGTAGGGCATTCTGCCACTGCTCTTTCAAAGCTTTTAAATCGAAAAATTGATATGCAGGTACCGAATGTAAAAATTGTTACTTTTGATGAAATGATGGATTTTGCCGGTGGGGCAGAAAATGTTGTTGCGGGTATCTTTTTTCGAATTGAAGGAGATATAACGGGAAATATGTTTTTTATTTTACAGCTCCCACAAGCTACAAAACTAATCCAAGATCTCTTAGGCGACGAGAGCTACTCATTTGAAAGTAAACAAAGTGACATGGGGATATCTGCTTTACAAGAAGTCGGAAATATCTTGTTTGGCTCTTATCTTACATCTTTATCCGATTTTACTCAATTAAATTTATATCCTTCAATTCCAGGCTTTTCAATTGATATGGTTGGTGCAATCATTGGATATGGATTAATCGAACTTTCTCAAGTAAGTGATTATGCAATCGTTATCGAAACGGCTATTAGTGAGAATGAAAAACATGAACAAAATAATATTAATGGGCATTTTCTATTATTGCCAGATCCCGATTCTTTTGGAAAAATATTTACTGCATTAGGAGTTCAAACAAATGAATGAACTTAATCAGATTATAAAGGTTGGGATAGCTGATATGAATGTCATATCTACACCAAACTTAATCCGAACATCTGGATTGGGTTCCTGTGTAGGTGTAGTGATTTATGATCAACCAAGAAAGGTAGCAGGACTTGCGCATATCATGTTACCGAGTTCTGGTTCAACAAAAGCCGGGAACATGAATATTGCCAAATATGCCGATACTGCAATTGAGGAGCTAATAAAAAAAGTCATTGAAATTGGCGGTCGAGAACAGAGTTTGAAAGCCAAAATCGCAGGCGGTGCACAAATGTTCCAATTTCAATCTACAAGTGACATTATGCGGATTGGTCCTCGTAACGTTGAAGCAGTTAAAGCAGAGCTAAAACGCTTTAACATTACGATTATTGCATCAGATATAGGTGGAAATAATGGACGAACGATTGAATTTGACCCTGAAACAGCCATCCTCAAGATTCGGACTGTCAATCATGGTATTAAGGAAATATAGAAGGTAAAGATAAAATACATTCAAATAAACAAAAGGAGGAGTAGAATGTCCAGATTATCATCCGCAGATCATCAAGAATATTGGCAGAAATGGACCGACTCACGAGACACTGATGCAGGGGACGCCCTTGTCAGGAAATATATGCCACTCGTTTCATATCATGTACAACGAATCTCTGTCACACTCCCGAAGAGTGTAAATAAAGATGATATAAAAAGTCTTGGGATGATTGGTTTATATGATGCACTGGAAAAATTCGATCCTTCTCGTGATTTGAAATTTGATACATATGCTTCCTTTCGGATTAGAGGTGCAATACTTGACGGACTTAGAAAAGAAGATTGGTTACCAAGAAGTTCAAGAGAAAAAACAAAGAAAGTAGAAACTGCTATTGAAAAGCTAGAACAAAATTTAATGAGAAATGCTACAATTCCTGAAATCGCAGAAGAGGTTGGAATGAGCGAGGATGAAGTTTATCAAACGATTAATGAAGGCTTCTTTGCAAATGTTCTTTCTATGGACGATTACCAACATGATGACGAGAGCAGTGAAAAGTCAGCATTCTCAATTAAGGATCATACTACTTTAACACCAGAAGAACACGTTGTAAAAAAAGAAGTGATCAATCAACTAATTAGTGTAATTCAACAATTGAATGAAAAAGAGCAGCTAATTATTAGTTTGTTTTATAAAGAAGAACTAACATTAACTGAAATTGGACAGGTAATGGGGTTATCGACTTCTAGGATTTCTCAAATTCACTCAAAAGCTCTTTTTAAACTGAAGGATATATTACAAAAACATATCCATTAAGATTACGTATTTAGTAGTTTAAGTACAGCAAAAAGGAGATTTCCATCAACGCATTTCTTAAAAATAGGGAATGGAAGAAGTGAATCAATTGAGTCTAAAATTAATTGAATTACAAGTTGCAATCCCAAAGACACAAGATGTGGGAAAAATTCATGAACAACTAATGATGCGTGGTCAGCACATGCAAGGCCACATTTCTGCAGAAACCGAAAAAATTGAGAAAAGGAACCGTACTATAGTAAACGAGAACAACAAGTCAGAAAATGCACAAATACATAAGGATTCATCATCAAATACATTTTCAACGGAACCACCACATAAGACTCAAAACCCTGAAAAAAAAGAAAAAGAACAACATCCATACAAGGGGAATTTCATTGATTTCGTGGGATAGAGGGAATTAGAATGACAACCATTTTATTCGTAACCTGCTTTGCTTTACTTGCATTAGCTTTTTTTTTAATTATTCTTTTATATTTAAAAATGACTCAATTAAAAGATATTGAAATCAAACAAGAACGCTTACTGAATGAATTTGAAAATGTGATCACTTCGTATGTAATGGAAATCAAAGAGGACAATGAAGTGTTTTTAAATAGAATTCAACAAGTTCAACAAACACCGAACAAGCAAGATATCTCTGAACGAGAGGGAAAAAGTACACAATCGATACAAATAAAAGAAACTGATTTAACAACTGAGGAAATTCAAGATCTTCTACCTGCTTATGCAGGTCAAAACGAAACCGAAAAAAATACTATATTAGAAAGTCAATCTAAACCCCAACAAAGAGGCAATATTGAAATGAATGAAGATTTGCTTGTTAAAGACATTGACCATCTCATCAAACTTGGACTCACATATGAAGATATTGCAAAAAAATTAAATAAAGGTCAAACTGAAATTGAACTTTTACACAAATTTCGTCAAAACTACTAATTTTTCTTGACCAGCAAGTTTTTATTATGATATATTAATTTTTGGTGTTATCACACACGTTCATAGATTTAAGCATTGGTGCTGTTCAAACAGTTTTGCTTAAAGATGATGTGAACGGAGGACAAAAAACCATTAGGAGGATTTATTCATGTCAGTAATTTCTATGAAGCAATTGCTTGAAGCTGGTGTTCACTTCGGTCACCAAACTCGCCGTTGGAACCCAAAAATGAAGCGTTACATCTTTACAGAGCGTAACGGAATCTACATCATCGACCTTCAAAAAACTGTTAAGAAGGTAGAAGAAGCTTATAATTTCGTTAAGGAATTAGCTGGAAACGGTGGAACAATGCTTTTTGTTGGTACAAAAAAGCAAGCTCAAGATTCTGTAAAAGAAGAAGCTGAACGTTCTGGAATGTACTTTGTTAACCAACGCTGGTTAGGTGGTACATTAACAAACTTTGAAACAATTCAAAAGCGTATCAAGCGTCTAAAAGACATCGAAAGAATGCAAGAAGACGGTACTTTTGACGTTTTACCTAAGAAAGAAGTTGTAGGTCTTAAGAAAGAATTAGAACGTCTTGAGAAATTCTTAGGCGGAATTAAAGATATGAAGCAATTACCAGATGCTTTATTCATCATCGACCCTCGTAAAGAGCGTATTGCTGTTGCAGAAGCACATAAATTAAACATCCCAATCGTTGGTATCGTTGATACGAACTGTGATCCAGATGAAATTGATTATGTAATTCCAGCAAACGATGATGCAATTCGCGCGGTTAAGCTTTTAACAGGAAAAATGGCAGACGCTATCCTAGAAGCTAAACAAGGTGAAGAAACATCTGCTTAATGAGCGAAAGGTGATAAGAGGGTTATGCCTTTTATCACCTTTTTTAAGAATTATATATTTTAGCGAATTAAGTCATAATAGAAACAGATTGTCTACACGATGTGTAAATCGTAAAAATCAAATAGTACATAGTGTCAATTAAGGAGGAAAACATAATGGCAGTTACTGCACAAATGGTAAAAGAGCTCCGTGAAAAAACAGGAGCAGGAATGATGGACTGTAAGAAGGCTCTTACAGAAACTGATGGTGATATGGAAAAAGCAATTGATTACCTTCGTGAAAAAGGAATTGCGAAAGCTGCGAAAAAAGGCGACCGCATCGCTGCAGAAGGTTTAACTTCTATTGAAGTTCAAGGTAATGAAGCAGTTATCTTAGAAGTTAACTCTGAAACAGACTTCGTTGCAAAAAATGAAGGTTTCCAAACTTTAGTAAAAGAATTAGCTGCTCATCTATTAGCGAAAAAGCCAGCAAACGTTGAAGAAGCACTAGAACAAAAGATGGACAACGGTGCATCAGTTTCTGAACATGTAAATGCTGCAATCGCAAAAATTGGAGAAAAGCTATCACTTCGTCGTTTTGAAGTTGTAACAAAAGAAGATGGTGATGTATTTGGTGCGTACCTTCACATGGGTGGACGTATCGGTGTTCTAACTGTCCTTGGTGGTACTTCAGATAGCGATGTTGCAAAGGATGTTGCAATGCATGTTGCTGCTGTAAATCCTAAATATGTAACTCGTGATCAAGTTTCTGCTGAAGAAGTTGAGCGTGAGCGTGAAGTGCTAACACAACAAGCATTAAATGAAGGTAAGCCTGAAAATATCGTAGCTAAAATGGTAGAAGGACGTCTTGGTAAGTTCTTCGAAGACATTTGTCTTCTTGATCAAAGTTTTGTTAAAGACCCAGATCAAAAAGTTCGTAAATTTGTCGAGTCTAAAGGTGCTACAGTGAAGAGCTTCGTTCGTTACGAAGTTGGAGAAGGTATCGAGAAGCGTCAAGATAACTTCGCTGAAGAAGTAATGAGCCAAGTGAAGAAGTAAAAAGATAACAGGGAACACATTATGTGTTCCCTCTTTTTGAAATGTCTAGTTTTAGCGTGGCTTTATTTAAACGCTAGTACTTTTCTTTAAAAGATGGAGGTTTTTTATTCGATGAGCGGTGCCAAATATAGACGTGTAGTGTTAAAATTAAGTGGGGAAGCATTAGCGGGTGAACAGGGATTTGGTATAAATCCATCTGTTATCCAGTCTGTTGCAAAACAAGTAAAAGAAATTGCTGAACTTGGAGTAGAAGTTGCTGTAGTAGTAGGTGGCGGAAACATCTGGAGAGGTAAAATTGGTAGTGAAATGGGAATGGACCGTGCAAATGCTGATTACATGGGAATGCTTGCAACAGTGATGAATTCCTTAGCGTTACAAGATAGCCTGGAGAATCAAGGAATCCAAACTCGTGTCCAAACATCAATTGAAATGCGACAAGTTGCAGAACCATACATAAGAAGAAAAGCGATTCGTCATCTTGAGAAGAAGCGAGTTGTCATTTTTGCCGCGGGCACAGGAAATCCTTATTTCTCAACAGATACAACTGCTGCTTTACGTGCTGCGGAAATTGAAGCAGAGGTTATTTTGATGGCTAAAAATAATGTTGATGGTGTGTATAACGCTGATCCATCTATAGATAAAACAGCCGTGAAATATGAATCATTAACCTATCTTGATGTTATTAAAGAAGGGTTAGCTGTGATGGATTCCACTGCCTCTTCACTTTGCATGGACAATGATATTCCGTTAATTGTCTTTTCAATTATGGAAGAAGGAAATATTAAACGTGCCGTACTAGGAGAAAATATCGGAACAATTGTAAGGGGGAAATAACTTTATGGCAAATAACACATTAAATCAAGTAAAAGATAAAATGTCTAAAGCAGTCCAAGCATTGTCTCGTGAACTAGCAACTGTAAGAGCTGGTAGAGCGAATCCAGCAATACTTGATAAAGTTACAGTTGATTACTATGGTGCACCAACACCTCTTAATCAGCTGGCTTCAATCAATGTACCTGAAGCTAGAATGCTTGTTATTCAACCATATGACAAATCAGTATTAGGAGATATGGAAAAAGCGATTCAAAAGGCTGATTTAGGCTTAAACCCAACAAATGATGGCTCGATAATTCGCATTTCAATTCCGCCATTAACTGAAGAAAGACGTCGTGATTTGGTCAAGCTTGTTAAGAAGTATGCAGAAGAGTCAAAAGTTGCGGTTCGAAATGTTCGTCGTGATGGTAATGATGATTTGAAAAAGCTTGAAAAGAATGGTGAGATCACTGAGGATGAATTACGTAGTCTTACAGATGATATTCAAAAATTGACAGATGAATCTATTAACAAAATTGATTCAGTTGCAAAAGAAAAAGAAAAAGAAATCATGGAAGTCTAATCCATTTCAATGTACAATATATTGTAAAAAGACCCTCTTACGTTTACAGGGGGTTTTTTTGTTAATACTGTCTACTAATTAGTTACCTCGAACTAAACAAATGGTAAAATGAGTGAAACTCAATTGAGACGGGTGTTGGAGGACTTGTTCATGTTTGGAAAATTTAAAAAGACAAAAAAGGAGCCAGTTACTATTTCTGAAGAAGAAATAGTCAAAGGGCCAATACCTAACCATATAGCAATTATCATGGACGGAAATGGGAGATGGGCAAAAAAACGGTCATTGCCACGCACTGCTGGTCACCATGAAGGAATGAAAGTAGTAAAGAGAGTAACTAAGCTTGCAAGTAGACTTGGGGTGAAGACTTTAACAGTCTACGCATTTTCAACAGAGAACTGGAAGCGTCCAGAGGATGAGGTTAATTATTTATTAAAACTTCCCCAAGAATTTATGGGCACATTCCTACCAGAGCTTATTGAAGAAAATGTACAGGTTCGAATCATGGGGAATAAAGATGCGATACCTGCACATACTCAAAAAGCGGTCGATAAAGCTGTGAATGAGACGAAGAATAATACAGGCTTAGTATTAAATTTTGCACTTAACTACGGTGGCCGTGCCGATATCCTGGATGCGGTCAATCAAATTCTTTCAGACTATCGTGAGAAAGACCCCCTCCAAAAGATTGATGAAGATCTTTTTAATCAATATTTAATGAGTGCTGGTTTAGAAGATCCAGACTTATTAATTCGTACAAGCGGGGAAATTCGCTTAAGTAATTTTATGCTCTGGCAACTTGCATACACTGAATTTTGGTTCACCGATGTTTTATGGCCTGATTTTAAGGAACATCATTTATTAGAGGCTATTCATGCATTTCAAAAGAGAGGTAGACGATTTGGTGGTATATAATCATTACGACCAAACCGTAATAAAAGGAATGATACAATGAAACAAAGAATAATAACGGCAATAATTGCAGCAGCAGTCTTTCTACCGATAGTTATTTTTGGTGGAGTCCCGTTTACTATTTTAGTCTATTTGATGGGAGCAATTGCTATATTTGAACTTTTACGGATGAAGCAAATTAATATTGCATCAATCCCTGGTGTAATCTCTATTATATTGTTATGGGTTATTTTAGTTCCAAGTCAATATAATGACATTTTTGAGACCCTTCAAATTACGAAGATCGAAATAGTTCTTCTAATTGTTTTATTTATTTTAACCTATACTGTTATTTCAAAAAATAGCTTCAGTTTTGATGATGCTGGCCTTGTGATTCTGTCAGCTCTGTACATAGGATTTGGTTTTTATTATATGATTGAAATAAGAGCGATGGGATTAGCATATATATTTTATGCATTCGTTGTTATTTGGACAACCGATTCAGGGGCCTATTTTGTAGGGAGAAAACTTGGTAAAAATAAGTTGTGGCCAGAAATTAGTCCTAATAAGACCATTGAGGGCTTTGTCGGCGGTATTGTGACTGCTATTGTATTTGCATTCATTTTTAACATGATTACAGATTTATTTGATTCCATCTTATCACTAATTATCGTGACATTGTTTGTGTCTGTTTTTGGACAAATTGGGGATCTAGTAGAATCTGCACTTAAAAGACATTATAATGTGAAAGATTCTGGAACATTACTACCTGGACATGGTGGAATATTAGATAGATTTGACAGTATGATATTCATTCTGCCAATCCTTTATTTCTTAAGTGCAATTATTCAGTAGTGGTTGTTTATTGGGAGTGAGTTTGTGAAAAAAGTAAGTTTATTAGGGGCTACAGGCTCAATTGGGCAGCAAACATTGGATGTAATTGAAAATCATCCTGAAAAACTACAGCTTGTAGCAATGTCAATTGGAGAAAATGTTGCTCTTGGTCGAAAGATTATTAAAAAGTTTTCACCAAAGCTTGTATCTGTAAAGTCTAAAGAAACATGTGAAACATTGAAAAGTGAATTTTCAAGTAATATCCGATTTGTATACGGGGATGAAGGATTAATAGAGGTGGCTACTTACGATGAAGCAACCATAGTCCTAAATTCTGTAGTAGGAAGTGTAGGGCTTTTACCTACATTAAAAGCAATTGAAGCAAAGAAGACGATAGCCCTTGCTAATAAGGAAACATTAGTTACTGCAGGACATCTAGTGATGGATGCAGCACAACAGAATGGGGTTCCAATTTTACCAGTAGACAGTGAACATTCGGCTATTTTTCAGTGTCTTCAAGGCGAAAAAGAAAAAAATATCGAGAAAATCATTCTTACCGCTTCAGGTGGAAGTTTCCGTGACCAAACACGTGAGGAACTTAAGAATGTATCAATTGAAGATGCATTAAATCATCCAAATTGGTCAATGGGTGCTAAAATTACAATAGATTCTGCGACAATGATGAATAAAGGTTTAGAAGTAATTGAAGCTCATTGGTTGTTCAATCTTCCATATGAACAAATTGAGGTCCTTCTTCATAAAGAAAGCATCATTCATTCAATGGTCGAGTTTCATGATAGTAGTGTCATTGCACAACTTGGGACACCAGATATGAGAGTACCCATTCAATATGCCTTTTCATATCCAGACCGTTTCCCAATGGCTGCATTTAAAGAGAGACTG
Source organism: Ferdinandcohnia sp. SAFN-114 (assembly GCF_059415045.1). Lineage (NCBI taxonomy): Bacteria > Bacillati > Bacillota > Bacilli > Caryophanales > Bacillaceae > Ferdinandcohnia > Ferdinandcohnia sp. SAFN-114. The sequence continues at coordinate 35,449 of NZ_JBPFDQ010000024.1, forward strand.
CGACTTTGGGAGATAGGTAAACTACATTTTTCAAAGCCGGATTTTGATCGATTCAGATGTCTTGGATTTGCATTTCATGCCGGAAAAACAGGTGGCACCTTACCTACTGTATTAAATGCCGCAAATGAAGAGGCAGTTTCAGGGTTTTTAAATGGAAAAGTCTCTTTTTTACAAATCGAAGACATCATTGAGGGAGCAATTGAGAAGCATGATACTGTACAGCACCCAAGCTTAGAAATCATCCAAGAGGTAGATCAACAAACACGGGCTTATGTTCGTGGATTAATCGAGAATAAATAAAGATGTAGATACACTTTTTATAGTCAATCTAACAAAAGGTGGTTAAATATGTGGAGACTGTGATAGCCTTTATCATTATATTTGGTGCACTCGTATTTTTTCATGAGTTGGGACATCTCGTTTTAGCAAAGCGAGCAGGAATCCTCTGTCGTGAATTTGCAATAGGGATGGGGCCAAAGGTATTTACCTTTAAAAGAAATGAAACATTGTATACGATTCGTCTCCTTCCTATTGGCGGATATGTTAGAATGGCTGGCGAAGACCCGGAAATGATTGAAATTAAACCCGGCCATAATATCGGGTTGTTATTTGATAATGCTGGAAAAGTAGAGAAAATTATTTTAAATAATAAGGATAAGTATCCAGATTTAAGAGTAATTGAGGTTGAGGAAGCAGATTTAGAGCATAATCTATTTATTGCGGGTTATGAGGATGGAGAGGACGAGGTCTTAAAAAGATTTGAAGTTAGTGAGACTGCGTTTTATGTGGTCGACGGACTAGAAACTCAAATTGCTCCATATAATCGTCAATTCGCTTCCAAGACGCTATTGCAACGGACACTGGCAATTGCTGCGGGTCCGGCAATGAATTTTGTCCTTGCCTTTATCATTTTAATTGCAATTGGTTTATTACAGGGTACGCCTATTGATAAGCCAATTCTCGGAAAGCTAACTGAGGATGGGGCAGCACTTCAAGCAGGTCTCCATGAAGGTGATATTGTTCGTGAGATTGATAATGAACAAGTTTCTACCTGGAATGACATTGTAAATATTATTCGCGCAAATCCGGAAGAAGAAATTGGATTTGTAGTTGAACGTGATGGAGAATTACTGGATATACCTGTAACTCCGAAAGCTCAAAAAATTGAGGACCAAACTATTGGTATCATAGGTGTTTATGGGCCAGTTGAAAAATCAGTACTGCCTTCCTTGAAATATGGGGTTATGGAAACCTTCATGTGGACAAAGGAGATTTTACTTGGACTTGGAAAGCTTATTACTGGTCAGTTCTCGATTGATATGCTTTCTGGACCAGTTGGAATATATGTATCAACCGATACAGTTGTTCAATCTGGAATCTATTATGTAATGAAATGGGCCGCAATTCTAAGTATTAACCTTGGAATCGTGAACCTATTACCATTACCTGCCCTTGATGGAGGGAGACTAGTGTTCTTTGCGTTAGAAGCCGTTCGTGGAAAACCAATTGATAAGCAAAAAGAAGGAATGGTTCATTTTATTGGCTTTGCTTTATTAATGCTTTTAATGTTGGTTGTAACGTGGAACGATATTCAAAGATTCTTTCTATAAAATAAGGTTCAAAAAATCGGATGAAATTGACGCTCGGAATTTTTAGGTTGGTTTGCTTTTTTCGTACCTGAATACGTTCCGGTACACAAAGCTTCACCGCCTTGAACTTCGACGCACAGGATGTGTTAGTGTCGGCTTTGCCACAGGAAGTGGAGTCTTAGCCGATGTGGTCACATTCACCCTCCTTTTGAACATTTATTAAAATAAGCTGAAATTATAATGAGGTGCAAGATATGAAACAAAGTATGATGCTTATACCTACACTACGAGAAGTACCAGCAGATGCCGAAGTCAAGAGCCACCAGCTTTTAATTCGAGCAGGTTTTATTAGACAAAATGCGAGTGGGGTCTATAGTTACCTTCCATTAGCCAAGCGTGTTTTACAAAAAATTGAAACAATCGTCCGTGAGGAAATGGAGCGTGCAGGTGCCGCGGAGCTATTAATGCCTGCATTAACGCCTGCAGAGTTATGGCAGGAATCAGGACGTTGGTATTCTTATGGTCCAGAACTAATGCGCCTACACGATCGTCATGAGCGTGACTTCGTATTAGGACCAACCCATGAAGAAGTTATTACGAGTCTCGTTCGCGATGAAATTAAATCCTATAAGAGACTCCCAATCACCCTTTATCAAATACAAACAAAGTTCCGCGACGAAAAAAGACCACGATTCGGATTATTACGTGGTCGAGAATTTATCATGAAGGATGCATATTCATTCCATGCTGATCAAGAAAGCCTTCACGATATATATGAAAAAATGTATACTGCATACTCTAATATATTCTCTCGTTGTGGCCTGAACTTCCGTGCTGTGATCGCCGATTCCGGTGCTATGGGTGGAAAGGATACCCATGAATTCATGGTGCTTTCAGAAATTGGTGAGGATACAATCGCTTATTCTGATACATCTTCATTTGCAGCTAATATTGAAATGGCACCTGTTGTTATGGAATATTCAAAAAGCAACGAGTCAGTAAAAGAATTAGAAAAAGTAGAAACGGTTGAGAAGAAAACGATTGAAGAGGTTGCTACTTTCCTAAATGTTACAAAGGAAAAATGCATCAAATCACTACTTTTCCAAGTCGATGAAAAATTTGTTCTTGTATTAGCACGTGGGGACCATGAAGTAAACGATATTAAAGTGAAGAACTTACTTGAGGCTACAACTGTCGAGTTAGCAAATCCAGAGGACACCAATCGTATTATGGGCTGCACAGTTGGTTCATTAGGTCCGATTCAAGTATCGGAAGACATCACAGTAATTGCAGACCATGCTGTAGCCTCAGTTGTGAATGGTGTTTGTGGTGCAAATGAAGAGAATTATCATTATATAAATGTAAACCCTGACCGAGATTTTTCAGGTATTCAATATGCAGACCTTCGCTTTATCCAAGAAGGGGACCCATCTCCAGATGGTCAAGGAAAAATAGTATTTGCTGAAGGCATTGAGGTAGGTCATATCTTTAAGCTTGGAACACGTTATAGTGAGGCAATGAATGCAACCTTCCTTGATGAAAATGGAAGATCACAATCAATGATTATGGGTTGCTATGGTATTGGGATTTCCCGGACATTATCTGCAGTAGCAGAGCAATCAAATGATGAAAATGGTCTGATTTGGCCAGCAAATCTTGCACCATTTGATCTACACTTAATCCCTGTCAATATGAAGAACGAAGAACAGAAAGCAATTTCCGAATCTTTATATGTAACGCTTAAGGAAAGCGGCTATGATGTATTATTTGATGACCGTGCCGAACGCCCAGGTGTGAAGTTTGCAGATTCTGATTTAATTGGTCTGCCACTACGTATCACAGTTGGAAAACGTGCGGGCGAGGGAATTGTCGAAGTGAAGGTTCGTAAGACAGGGGAAACATTGGAAATAAATATTGAAAATCTTATCGAGACAATTAACAAATATGTAGTAAAATAAATAGTACAAAAGAAAAGGGTACCCGGGTAGTATGGGGTACCCTAAATATTTGAAATGTGGCAGCGACTTGCCTTGAAACGAGAAATCTGGATACTCCGACAAAGAAGCGTTCTTTTGCTTCTGAAGGAGGAGTTGAAGATTCTCGAGTTTCTAGTCGCTGAAACTAGACATTCTGTCTGAAGAGGGGGAACGAGGATGGAATTAACGCCACAGCAAAAAGAACGGTTTATGGTCTTGCTGCAACAGCTTGAATTAACCGATGATGCAATAGTTGCACACTTTGCAAATGCAGGTATTGAAAAACTTATGATTGATAAAGAGAAGAAGGCATGGCATTTCTTATTTTCTTTTGAAAAAGTAATTCCAGCAGATGTCATGAGGATATTTTCTACTCAACTTCGAACAAAATTCACACATATAGCTTCAGTGACTTTCTCATTACATGTACGATCACAACATGTGACTGAAGAAATGGTACAAGCCTATTGGCCGCTTTGCTTACAAGAATTAGATGGAATCGCACCGCCTATTCTATCTTTATTGCATAATCAACTTCCAACACAACATGGTCTCAAGCTTCATATCAAGACAAGAAATGACACGGAATCAATTGCGATTAAGAAAAAATACGGTCAATTGTTAGGAAATGTCTATCAATCCTACGGTTTTCCTATGTTCACACTTGAAACAGAGATTGAGGCTTCAAATCAAGAGTACGAACAGTTTTTAGAGAAAAAACAACAGGAAGATCAGGAAAGAGCACTATTAGCTGTTGCTGATATGCAAAAGAAAGAGAAGGAAAAGGATCAGAATAATGCTGTTTCTGGACCGATTACAATCGGATATACAATCAAAGATGAAGAAGATTTTAAAGAAATCAGTTCAATTCTTGATGAAGAACGTAGAATTGCGATCCAAGGATATATTTTCTTTGCAGAAACAAAGGAATTGCGAAGTGGAAGAACTCTTCTGACCTTTAAAATTACAGACTATACGGATTCAATACTAGTAAAAGTATTTTCACGTGATAAAGAAGATGTTCATCTTCTACAAGGTATTAAAAAAGGGATGTGGGTCCGCTGTCGTGGAAGTATTCAAAATGATACATTTGTTAGAGATTTAGTGATGCTGGCAAATGATATTAATGAGATACAGCCGATGAACGAAAGAAAAGACACTGCACCAGAAGGAGAAAAACGTGTCGAGTTGCATGCACACTCTCCAATGAGCCAAATGGATGCTGTAACTTCTATTAGTCAATTAGTTGGCCAAGCAAAAAAATGGGGTCATACAGCCATTGCATTGACAGACCATGCGGTAGCTCAATCATTCCCAGAAGCTTATTCTGCAGCAAAGAAAAACGGGATAAAGATGATTTACGGTGTCGAAGCAAATTTAGTAGATGATGGTGTCCCAATTGCATATAATTCACAGCATCGTAATTTAGAAGAGGATACGTATGTCGTATTTGACGTAGAAACGACAGGTTTATCTGCAGTTTATAATACAATTATTGAGTTGGCTGCTGTTAAAGTAAAAAATGGTGAAATCATTGATCGATTTGAATCATTTGCAAATCCTCATCACCGATTGAGTGCAACAACTATTGACTTAACCGGAATTACAGATGATATGGTAAGAACGGCTCCAGAAGTAAGTGAAGTCTTGGTTAAATTCAAGGACTGGTCCGGGGATGCAATATTCGTTGCCCACAATGCCAGCTTTGATATGGGCTTTTTAAATGTTGGCTATAAAAAGGCTGGGCTTGAACAAGCAACAAATCCAGTAATTGATACACTGGAACTCGCCAGATTTTTGTATCCAGAATTAAAAAATCACCGTTTAAATACATTATGTAAGAAGTTTGATATTGAATTAACCCAGCATCACCGCGCAATCTATGATGCAGAAGCAACTGGCTATTTAGTCATGAAATTATTAAAGGATGCAGCAGAGAAAGAGATTCAATATCATGATCAGTTAAATGATTATATGGGTCAAGGTAAAGCGTACCAACGTTCAAGACCTTATCATGCGACTTTGCTAGCACAAAATGATATAGGACTAAAAAACTTATTTAAATTAATTTCAATTTCACATATTAATTATTATTACCGTGTACCAAGGATTCCACGATCTCAGTTGCAAAAATATCGAGAAGGTATTTTAGTCGGCTCTGCCTGTGACAAAGGGGAAGTATTTGAGGGTATGATGCAGAAGTCACCAGAGGAAGTTGAGTCTATCGCTCAATTTTATGACTATCTAGAGGTGCAGCCACCATCAAATTATAAACATTTAGTCGAATTGGATTTAATCCAAAATGAGCGTGAGCTAAAAGACATCCTAAAAAACATTGTTAACCTAGGAGAGAAGTTGAATTTACCAGTTGTTGCTACTGGGAACGTGCATTATTTAAATCCTGAAGACCATATTTATCGCAAAATTTTAGTTCGGTCCCAAGGTGGAGCTAATCCATTAAATCGACATTCATTGCCAGAGGTTCATTTCCGCACAACTAATGAAATGCTGGACTGCTTTTCTTTCCTCGATAAAGAGAAGGCGAAGGAAATTGTCGTAACGAATACACAAAAAGTCGCAGACATGATTGGTGAAGTGAAACCAATTAAGGATGATCTATATACACCTAAAATTGAAGGTGCGGAAGATGAAATTAGGAATATGAGTTATAGTATGGCAAGAAGCATCTATGGTGAAGAATTACCTGAGATTGTAGAAAAAAGATTAGAAAAAGAACTGAAAAGTATTATTGGGCATGGATTCGCAGTAATCTACCTCATTTCTCATAAACTTGTTAAAAAATCACTTGATGATGGATATCTCGTAGGTTCTCGTGGGTCGGTTGGTTCATCATTAGTTGCAACGATGACTGAAATTACAGAGGTAAACCCACTACCGCCACATTATGTATGCCCAGACTGTAAGCATTCAGAGTTCTTTAATGACGGTTCAGTTGGTTCTGGATTTGACCTTCCAGACAAAGAGTGCCCAAATTGCGGGGCAAAGTATAAAAAGGATGGACATGATATCCCGTTTGAAACGTTCCTTGGGTTTAAGGGAGATAAGGTTCCAGATATCGACTTAAACTTCTCTGGTGAATATCAGCCTCGTGCACATAACTATACAAAAGTACTATTTGGTGAAGAATATGTATATCGTGCTGGAACAATCGGTACAGTTGCTGAAAAAACGGCCTATGGCTATGTTAAAGGTTATGCAAATGATCATAATTTGACAATGCGTGGTGCAGAAACCGACCGTTTGGTAGCTGGGTGTACAGGTGTTAAACGAACAACGGGTCAGCATCCAGGAGGTATTATCGTTGTCCCGGACTACATGGATATCTTTGACTTTTCACCTATTCAATTTCCGGCTGATGATACAAGTTCTGAGTGGAAAACCACACATTTTGATTTCCACTCTATCCATGACAATGTACTAAAACTTGATATACTCGGACACGATGATCCGACAGTCATTCGTATGCTTCAGGACTTGAGCGGAATTGATCCAAAAACCATTCCAACCGATGATCCTGAGGTAATGAAAATTTTCAGTGGTACTGAGTCTCTAGGCGTAACCGAAGAGCAAATTATGTGTAAAACGGGTACTCTTGGAATTCCAGAATTTGGGACACGTTTTGTTCGTCAAATGCTTGAGGATACAAAGCCGACTACTTTCTCAGAATTAGTTCAGATTTCAGGACTTTCACATGGTACAGATGTATGGTTGGGTAATGCACAGGAGCTTATCCATAATAATATTTGTACATTAAGTGAAGTTATAGGTTGTCGTGACGATATAATGGTTTATCTCATATATAAGGGACTAGATCCTTCCCTAGCGTTTAAAATTATGGAATCTGTTCGTAAGGGTAAAGGGTTAACGGACGAATTTATTGAAGAAATGAAAAAGAATGATGTTCCTGATTGGTATATTGACTCATGTTTAAAAATTAAATACATGTTCCCAAAGGCCCACGCCGCCGCATATGTTTTAATGGCTGTAAGGATTGCATATTTTAAGGTTCATTTACCTTTGCTTTACTATGCAGCATATTTTACAGTTCGTGCAGATGATTTTGATATAGAAGCAATGGTTCGCGGTTCTAGTACAATTCGTGCAAAAATGGAGGAAATCAATGCCAAAGGGTTAGAAGCTTCAACAAAAGAAAAGAACTTATTAACAGTTTTAGAGTTAGCTCTAGAAATGTGTGAGCGCGGATTTGCTTTTAATAAGATTGATTTATACCGTTCAAGTGCATCAGAATTTATAATAGATGGAGATGCCTTGATTCCACCGTTCAATTCGATTCCTGGACTAGGAACAAACGCTGCAATCAATATTGTTAAAGCAAGAGAACAAGGTGAATTTTTATCAAAAGAAGACTTACAGAAGCGTGGTAAAGTATCTAAAACAATTATGGAATATCTTGAAAACCATGGTTGCCTTGAAGATATGCCAGAACAAAATCAATTATCCTTGTTCTAATTGTTAGATGTCTAGCTCAAGACGCCATCGGCTCGAGGTCATAAGTCAATCGCTTCTGAAGGTAAAGAGCACCTTCTGCCAGCGCTCGTCTTATGCTTGTCGCCTAAAGCAGAGCGCCTTTCGCCTTTCTATGCACTTTTATTTGCATATAAATAGCGATTATGTTATAGTTTTTATGGAAATGCTATGTATATTACTGGTAAAAGAGTGGGGCTTCCCACTCTTTATTCTTTGGCTGAGGCTAAAAATTGTGTAACAACGTTTATTTAGATGGAACTTCACTATATTTTCCAACTGCCTCCCTGCTATTATAGCAGGGTGTTTTTACACTACTTAGGAAATACTATGAATAAAACAAAGGAATTCCTTATTGGAAGTTCAAAAAGTCCGGTGAAAATGACGCAATTCGGGAACTTCGACTAACTACCGACACGTCCTGTGTCGAACGTCGAAGTCACCACATCATGTGGAAGCTCGTTGGCTTGCTTATCCGTTCCTCACGTATTAATTGCATACGTTCCGGTACTCTAAGCTGCGCCGCTTCGAAACTTTCGACGCACAGGATGTGCTAGTGTCGACAATGCCACAGGACGTGGCGTTTTGTCGACGCGGTCCTTTTCATCCTCGTTTTTGAACATGTATTTTCAGCTTAGGAGGAAAAACATGAGTAAAAAGGTAACACAAATAGTGGAAGAATTAGTGATACCTATTGTAACTGATTTACAGATGGAACTTGTTGATGTTGAGTATGTAAAGGAAGGGAAAGACTGGTTTCTACGTGTCTTTATCGACTCCGAAAAAGGGGTAGATATTGAAGATTGTGGATTAGTTAGTGAAAAATTAAGTGAAAAGCTTGATGAAGTAGATCCCATTCCGTATAACTATTTTCTAGAAGTTTCTAGCCCTGGTGCTGAACGCCCGTTGAAAAAGAACAGTGACTTTGAAAAGGCAATCGGAAAACAAGTGTATGTGAAAACATACGAACCAATCGACGGTGAAAAGATTTTTGAAGGAGAGCTTACTTCATTCGATGGAAAGCTAGTAACAATCAATGTAATGGTCAAAACACGCAAAAAATCTGTAGAAATTCCGTATGAAAAAATTGCAAATGCAAGACTTGCTGTTACTTTTCATTAATAGGTTTGAGATAATAAAGGGGGATTAGGAAACTAATGAGTAGTGAATTATTAGATGCCTTAACATTGCTCGAGAAAGAAAAAGGCATTAGCAAAGATATTATTATCGAGGCAATTGAGGCAGCACTTATTTCTGCATATAAGCGGAATTTTAACCAGGCTCAGAATGTTAGAGTAGATTTGAACTTAGCAAACGGTTCTATGCGTGTGTTTGCTAGAAAAGATGTAGTAGATGAAGTGTTTGACCCTAGACTAGAAATTTCCATTGAAGAGGCAAGAACCATCAACCCTAATTACCAAGTCGAGGACGTTGTCGAAATTGAAGTAACACCAAAAGACTTCGGAAGAATTGCTGCTCAAACTGCTAAGCAAGTTGTTACTCAACGTGTACGTGAAGCAGAAAGAGGAGTTATTTACTCAGAATTCATTGACCGTGAAGAAGACATCATGACAGGGATTGTTCAGCGTCTAGATTCTAAGTTTATCTATGTTGGCTTAGGGAAAATTGAGGCATTGCTTCCATTAAATGAACAAATGCCTAATGAACAATATAAGCCTCATGACAGAATAAAAGTCTACATAACAAAGGTTGAAAGAACGACAAAAGGTCCACAAATCTTTGTTTCTAGAACACATCCTGGATTATTAAAACGTCTTTTCGAAATCGAGGTTCCTGAAATCTATGACGGAACTGTTGAAATTAAATCAGTTGCCAGAGAAGCTGGAGATCGTTCGAAGATTTCTGTTCACTCTGATAATCCAGAAGTAGATCCAGTAGGTTCTTGTGTTGGTCCTAAGGGTCAACGCGTTCAAGCGATTGTGAATGAACTTAAAGGTGAAAAAATCGATATTGTAAAATGGTCAGATGATCCAGTTGTTTTTGTAGCAAACGCTCTAAGCCCATCTAAAGTACTTGACGTTATTGTGAATGAAGAAGAAAAAGCAACAACAGTTGTTGTTCCTGACTATCAATTATCATTAGCAATCGGTAAGCGTGGGCAAAACGCTCGTTTAGCAGCAAAATTTACTGGTTGGAAAATTGATATTAAGAGTCAAACAGATGCAGAGCAAGCGGGGATTTACCCTAGAGAAGGCTTTGGTTTATTTGACGACGATCACGAAGATGAACATGAGGAAGAAGCATTCGATTTGCAGTCTGAAGAAATCGAGTGAGGTGAAGAAAATTGGTAGGAAATAAAAAAATACCATTACGTAAATGTATTGCCAGTGGTGAAATGAAGCCGAAAAAGGAACTTGTACGAATTGTACGTTCCAAAGAGGGTGAAGTTTCCATTGACCTTACTGGGAAAAAGTCTGGCCGCGGTGCATACCTAAGTAAAGATAAAGAATGTATCTTACTAGCGAAGAAAAAGAACATTCTTGCTGGTCAGCTGAAAGCCACAATTGATGATTCAATTTATGAAGAATTACTCCAACTAGTAGATAAGGAGAAGCCTTCATAAATGGAAAATAAGGAATGGTTTTCATTATTAGGTCTTGCCAATCGAGCAAGAAAGGTCATTTCAGGTGAAGAACTCGTCGTGAAAGAAATTCGCAATGGAAACGCAAAACTTGTTCTCTTATCTGAAGATGCATCAGCAAACACTACAAAAAAAATTACGGATAAAAGCACGTATTATCAGGTTCAACTTCGTACTGTAAGCGATCGGTATACACTAGGACATGCGATTGGTAAGGATGCCCGAGTAGTTGTCGCGATAACGGAGAGTGGGTTTGCAAAAAAAATTAGTCACTTGCTCGATTAACATATTTGGGGGTGAACATATGAGTAGAATGCGTGTATACGAATATGCAAAACAACAAAATATCTCAAGTAAAGAAGTTATTACAAAGCTTAAAGAGATGGACATAGAGGTTAAAAATCATATGGCAACAATTGAAGGAGATATTTTGAAAAAATTGGATCAAACATTTGGTAAAAAAACAGAAACTGCTAAGGCTACAAGCGAGCAAAATAAAAATAATAACTCAAAACCACCTGTTAATAATAATGCTACAACTAAAGTGGTTGACAAAAAAGAAGTTAAGAATAAGCCTGCAACTCCTAAAAACCGTGACGCTAAAAAGCCTGAAAATCAAGGACAGAAAAAGGGTTTTCAGTCAAATCATAACAATAATAACAGAAGAAATAAAAACAACAGACAAAAAGGTAATAACCGTCCAAATCATCAACAACAACCGGTTCAACCAAAGCCTGAAAAAAAATTACCTGAAAAAATTACTTTCATTGGTTCATTAACCGTTGGAGAGTTAGCAAAAAAATTAGGTAAAGAGCCTTCTGAGATTATTAAAAAGTTATTCATGTTAGGTGTTATGGCGACAATTAACCAAGAGCTTGATAAAGATTCCATCGAATTAATTGCTTCTGAATATGGTGTTGAGGTCGAAGAGGAAATTGTCTTTGACGTTACCGAATTCGAACAGTATGTCGAGGAAGATAATGAAGAGGACCTAATTGAAAGACCTTCGATTGTTACAATCATGGGACATGTAGACCATGGTAAAACTACTACTCTTGATTCCATCCGAAATACAAAGGTTACAGCTGGGGAAGCTGGTGGGATTACACAGCATATTGGTGCTTATCAAGTTGTTGATAACGGAAAGAAAATAACTTTCTTAGACACACCAGGACACGCCGCTTTTACCACTATGCGTGCGAGAGGTGCTCAGGTTACTGATATTACTGTTTTAGTAGTCGCAGCAGATGATGGTGTAATGCCGCAAACAGTTGAAGCAATTAACCATGCAAAGGCTGCTGAGGTGCCAATTATCGTAGCAGTGAATAAAATGGATAAACCAACAGCAAATCCTGATCGTGTAATGCAGGAATTAACTGAACATGGTTTAGTTCCTGAGGCTTGGGGAGGAGACACAATCTTCGTTCCAATCTCGGCGTTAACAGGAGAAGGAATCGACAACTTGCTTGAAATGATTCTTCTAGTGAGTGAAGTTGAAGAATATAAGGCAAACCCTAAGAGAAGAGCAACAGGTACTGTAATTGAAGCAAAGCTCGATAAAGGAAGAGGTTCAGTTGCTACACTACTAGTCCAAAACGGAACGTTACGCATTGGTGACCCAATCGTAGTTGGAAACACATTTGGTCGTGTCCGTGCAATGGTTAATGATTTAGGCCGTCGTGTTAAAGAGGCAGGACCTTCTACTCCAGTTGAAATTACTGGACTAAGTGATGTCCCACAAGCCGGTGATCAATTCGTTGTTTTTGAAGATGAAAAGAAAGCACGACAAGTTGGAGAAGCTAGAGCTCAGAAGCAATTAGTTGAGCAACGTGGTGACAAAGTGAAAGTAAGTCTAGAAGATTTATTTGAGCATATTAAACAAGGTGAAATGAAGGAAATTAACTTAATCGTAAAAGCTGACGTTCAAGGTTCTGTTGAGGCTTTGGCAGCTTCTCTTCAAAAAATTGATGTAGAAGGTGTTAAAGTTAAGATTATCCATACCGGTGTCGGTGCGATTAATGAATCTGATATTACACTTGCATCAGCTTCAAATGCAATTGTAATCGGCTTTAATGTACGACCTGATGTGAATGCGAAACGAACTGCAGAAGCAGAAGAGGTCGATATCCGTCTTCACCGCATTATCTATAAAGTAATTGAAGAAATTGAATCTGCAATGAAGGGTATGCTTGACCCTGAATTTGAAGAGAAAGTAATTGGGCAAGCAGAAGTACGTACAACCTTCAAGGTATCGAAGATCGGTACAATTGCTGGTTCTTACGTGACAGATGGTAAAATCACTCGAGACAGCGGTGTTCGCCTAATTCGTGATGGAGTTGTTATCTTTGAAGGAGAAATTGATACATTAAAACGTTTCAAGGATGATGTGAAGGAAGTTGCGCAAAACTATGAGTGTGGTATAACAATTGCGAAATTCAACGATATTAAAGAAGGAGATATCATTGAAGCATTTGTGATGCAAGAAGTTGATCGACATTGATCGGCTATGTAGAGTGTGAATGCGTCATTTATGATGCGAATTCTTTAAAAGCAAAACGTGCCGTTTTACAAAGTGTCATTACTCGACTCAAACAAAAGTTTAATATTTCAGTTGCGGAGGTAGACCATCAAGATACATGGCAACGCACTAAATTAGCCATTGTTACTGTATCTTCAAGTCGAAAGCACTCTGAACTCGAATTAAACAATGCTCTAAAGTTTATTGATTCGTTTCCGGAATTAGATCGAACAGTAACCGATTTTGAGTGGTTATAACGAGGTGATATAAAGATGAGTTTACGACCAAATCGTGTTGGAGAACAAATGAAAAAGGAATTGAGTGACATAATTGGACGGAAGATAAAAGATCCACGCATTGGATTTGTAACTGTTACCGACGTTCAAGTTACTGGAGACCTTCAGCAAGCGAAAGTTTTTATTTCGGTTTTAGGTGATGAAGAGCAAAGGCAAAACACATTAAAAGGTCTTGCCAAAGCGAAAGGTTTTATCCGGTCAGAAATCGGTCAACGTATTCGTTTACGGAAAACACCTGAGATTCTTTTTGAATTTGACGAATCAATTGATTATGGGAATCGAATTGAAACGATCCTACATGAAATAAATAAAGATTCAAATCAAGAATCAAACCGAGAATAAAGTAGAGGATAGGCTTTAATATAAAGTCTATCCCTTTTTTCAATTTTTAAGAAAATTGTTTAAAAAACACCTATCTAAAGGTTTAGGGGAGTGGCTCTAAGTGGATGGAATTTTACTGCTTAATAAACCAAAAGGGATGACTTCCCATGATTGTGTATTCAAGGTACGGAAGTTAGTAAAAATGAAAAAAGTAGGACATACAGGAACATTAGATCCAGACGTATCAGGTGTTCTGCCAATATGTTTAGGAAGAGCGACTAAAATCGTAGAGTATGTAACTGCGGCTAATAAGACCTATGAAGGTGAAGTGAAATTAGGGTTCTCAACTACTACAGAAGATGCCTCAGGTGAAGTGGTAGATGAAAAAGGAGTAGACCGTGATATAACCAAAGATGAAGTATTGAATGTACTTCATTCGTTAACGGGTGAAATCATTCAAACCCCTCCAATGTATTCTGCTGTTAAAGTCAATGGAAAACGACTTTATGAGTATGCTAGACAAGGAATGGTAATCGAAAGACCATCCCGTAAAATTACCATACATAAGCTGGAGCTACTTAGTGATATAGTCCATACCAATCATACAGTATCATTTCGTTTCCGTGTCACCTGTAGCAAGGGTACGTATGTGAGAACGCTCGCTGTACAGATTGGTGAAAAGCTAGGGTATCCATCTCATATGTCCGATTTGATAAGAGTCTCTTCTGGTGAATTTAAGCTTCAACAATGTATGACACTTGAAGAACTTGAATACTTGGTGAAAGATGGACGCATTCAGGAACATCTCCTATCAATTGAAGATGCGCTTTCCCATTTGCCCAAATTAATAATTAATGATAAAGTAGCAGAGAAAGTAAAAAATGGGTCTGTCTTGCCGGTTCCACAGGAGTTAATTCAGATCCAGGTTGGAGAACCTATTGCTGTCCTATATAATGAAGATATCCTAGCAATATATCAAAGGCATCCAGAAAAACCCAACTTGATAAAACCTATTAAAGTATTAGTCAATAATCAAGAATTAAAATAGGTTATTCGTGTAGAAAAGGTGAAATAGAAGTGAAGACGATATATATCACGCATCCACATTCCTTTAATCAAACAGATTTGCCGCCAACTGTATTGGCATTGGGATATTTTGATGGGGTCCATTTAGGCCACCAAAAAGTTGTTGAGACTGCAAAAAAGGAAGCAGAGAAACAAGGAATTGCTTGCTCTGTCATGTCTTTTGACCCTCATCCATCAATCGTCCTAAAAAAAGATGTTACACACGTAGAATATATAACTCCTTTGCATCACAAAGAAGAGTTATTTGCTCAATTTGATGTCGACTATTTGTATATAGTTAATTTCACCTCTGAGTTTGCGAGTCTTTCGCCACAACAATTTGTTGAGCAATACATTATCGGTCTTAATGTAAAACATGTTGTTGCGGGATTTGATTTTACGTACGGACGGTTTGGAAAAGGAACAATGGAAACTCTTCCTCAACATGCTAATGGGCGTTTTACCCAAACAACTGTAGAGAAATTAACCTTTAATAATGAAAAGGTGAGCTCAACGCATATCCGTGAATTTATACAAAGTGGTGAGGTTGAAAAACTTCCACCGTTATTAGGTAGATTTTACACAGTAAATGGGATTGTAGTAGATGGTGAAAAACGTGGTAGAACCATCGGTTTTCCTACTGCAAATGTTAAAACGAACGGAGATTATATTATTCCTAAAATGGGCGTGTATGCTGTTCGTTTAAAAGTTGGTTCAAAATGGTATAATGGAGTATGTAACCTTGGAGTAAAACCAACTTTTCATGACAATGTAAAGTTGCCTTCAATTGAAGTTCATCTATTTGATTTTAATGAAGATATTTATAAGGAAAAGGTTATTGTTGAATGGCATAAACGAATTCGATCGGAAAGAAAGTTTTCTTCCATTGACGAATTGGTGAAACAAATTGGACTAGATAAGGAACAGGCGAAGGAATACTTTGAGAAAATAGACGAACATACTTGCTTTTTATCGTAAAAAGTTGTATTCTAGTTAAGTATGAAAAAGAACCATTGCGTGGCAGTACGAATCACCAACGTCTGCTAGGTAATCGGGGATACTATAATAGGAGGTGAATAGGATGGCTATCACACAAGAGCGTAAGAACGAAATTATCAGCGAGTACAAAACTCATGACAATGACACTGGTTCACCAGAGGTTCAAATCGCTGTCCTAACTGAGCAAATCAATAAGTTAAATGATCATTTACGTACACACAAGAAGGATCATCATTCACGTCGTGGTCTATTAAAGATGGTTGGTAAACGTCGTAATTTATTAACATATCTTCGTAATAAAGACGTAACTCGTTACCGTGAATTAATCAACAAGCTTGGACTACGTCGATAATCTACGAAAAAGCGGGAGCATTCCCGCTTTTTTATTAGGTTAAAAATTGAGGGATTTTTTTCCTCCATTTCTACTATTTGAACAAAAATTCACTTTACATATTTAACGAGTATTGATATGTTCGAATAAATTAGTTCATACTATCATTACATATATTTGAATGTGATTTAGAGAGGGGTACTATTATATGGAACAAGGAAAGCAAGTTTTTTCCATGGACTGGGCAGGCCGACAGCTGACTGTTGAAATTGGTCAACTAGCAAAGCAAGCTAATGGGGCTGTATTAGTTCGTTATGGAGAGACTGCTGTCTTAAGTACAGCAACAGCTTCGAAAGAGCCAAAACCATTGGATTTCTTTCCGCTTACTGTAAACTATGAAGAACGATTATATGCAGTTGGAAAAATCCCTGGAGGTTTTATCAAACGTGAGGGTAGACCAAGTGAAAAGGCGATTCTAGCAAGTCGATTAATAGACCGACCGATTCGACCTTTATTTGCTGATGGATTCAGAAATGAAGTTCAAGTTGTCAGTATCGTAATGAGTGTTGATCAAGATTGCTCTTCAGAAATGGCAGCAATGTTTGGTTCATCATTAGCGTTATCTGTTTCAGATATCCCATTTGAAGGTCCAATAGCAGGTGTTACTGTTGGTAGAGTTGACAATCAATTTATTATCAACCCTTCAGTGAAAGACCAGGAAATGAGCGATATCAATCTAGTTGTTGCCGGTACAAAAGATGCGATCAATATGGTTGAAGCGGGTGCTGAAGAAGTTCCTGAAGAAGTGATGCTTGAAGCAATTATGTTTGGACATGAAGAAATTAAACGATTAATTGCTTTTCAAGAAAAAATCGTTGCAGAAATCGGTAAAGAAAAAAGAGAGATTGTCCTTTACGAGCTTGATTCAGAATTAGAAGCACAAATTCGTGCAAAAGCCGAAGAGGATATTAACAAAGCTGTACAAGTTGCTGAAAAGCATGCAAGAGAAGATGCAATTAATGAAATTAAAGCTGCAATTATAGAAGAATACACTGAACAAGAAGCTGATGAGGCGACTCTTAAGCAAGTGAAAGAAATTTTAAATAAACTTGTAAAAGAAGAAGTTCGACGCTTAATCACTGTTGAAAAGGTTCGCCCTGACGGAAGACAAATCGACGAAATTCGTCCACTTTCATCAGAAGTAGGATTATTATCTCGTACACATGGTTCTGGACTATTCACACGTGGACAAACCCAAGCATTAAGTATTTGTACACTTGGTGCATTAGGTGATGTGCAAATCCTTGATGGGTTAGGTATAGAGGAAACAAAACGTTTTATGCACCACTATAATTTCCCTCAATTCAGTGTCGGTGAAACGGGACCTATGAGAGGCCCAGGTCGTCGTGAAATTGGACATGGTGCTTTGGGTGAGCGTGCATTGGAACCTGTTGTGCCTTCTGAAAAAGATTTTCCATATACCATCCGCCTAGTTTCTGAAGTATTAGAATCAAATGGATCTACTTCCCAAGCTAGTATATGTGCAAGTACATTAGCTATGATGGATGCAGGTGTTCCAATTAAAGCACCTGTTGCTGGGATTGCTATGGGGCTCATTAAATCAGGAGAGCACTATACAGTATTAACTGATATTCAAGGCATGGAAGATCACTTAGGAGATATGGACTTTAAAGTTGCGGGAACATCAAAGGGTGTAATTGCTTTACAAATGGATATTAAAATAGCAGGTCTTTCACGAGAAATCCTTGAGGAAGCATTACAGCAAGCTAAAAAAGGCCGTATGCAAATTCTTGATTCAATGTTAGCAACACTAACAACCCCAAGATCTGAGCTTTCTAAGTATGCACCTAAGATCTTAACACTAAAAATTAATCCAGATAAAATCCGTGATGTTATTGGGCCAAGTGGTAAACAGATCAATAAGATCATTGACGAAACTGGCGTAAAAATTGATATTGAGCAAGACGGTACAGTCTTTATTTCTTCAGTTGATGAAGCAATGAACCAAAAAGCCAAGAAAATCATCGAAGATATTGTTCGTGAAGTAGAAGTTGGTCAAATGTACCTCGGAAAAGTAAAACGTATTGAAAAGTTCGGCGCATTTGTTGAAATTTTCAGTGGAAAAGATGGACTTGTTCATATTTCTGAACTTGCAGAAGAGCGAGTTGGAAAAGTTGAGGATGTAGTCTCAATCGGTGATGAACTTCTTGTGAAGGTTACTGAAATTGATAAGCAAGGCCGTGTAAACCTTTCAAGAAAAGCCGTTTTACGAGAACAAAAAGAAAAGCAACAACAATAATAAACTTTGGAAAGCCTGGTAAACCGGGCTTTTTAGGTTTTTATTTTTGTAATGAAATCGTTTTTTAAAGTTTGAACAGTTGCCATAGTACTTTTCTTGATTTGTGTTCTACCTTGTCCCTCCTTTACATATTTTCTAGTAAAGAGGGGGATTGTTATGAAAAAAAGGTATATACAATTTATTGCTTTTATATTCATATTATTGGTTTCAATTGGATCATTACATAATCCGTTCACTAATGATTACGTTCAGGGATTAAAAAACAGTACTTTAAAAGAAAGCGCTGACGCAATCCCTGTTAGTAGTAGTGACAAACTTTTAAATGAAATTGAAAAAAGGGCAATTGAATATAGTATTCCTGCAGAAGATGCTAAGATTGACCCTGTTTGGAAAGCAACACCTGGCCTCAATGGGCTTGAGGTAGATGTTAAAGCTTCATATGAAAAGATGAAAAAAGAGGGTGTATTTGATGAAAATAGGCTGGTGTATAAACAGCTATCACCTAAAGTTCATCTTGAAGATTTACCTTCGTCTGCTATTTATCGCGGAAATCCAAACAAACCACTTGTATCATTTATCATAAATGTTGCATGGGGGAATGAGTATATTCCTGATATGCTTGCGACGTTAAAAAAACATAATGTAAAAGCAACTTTTTTCTTAGAAGGAAGATGGGTAAAGGAAAATCCAGATTTAGCTAAAATGATTGTGGATGCTGGACATGAAGTAGGCAACCATTCCTATACACATCCTGATATGAAGACCTTGTCCTCAGATCTTGTTAGAGAGCAATTAATGAAGACAAATCAGGTAATTGAGGCAGCTACTGGGAAAAAGCCAACTCTCTTTGCTCCGCCAAGTGGAAGCTACCGTGATGAAGTCGTTAAAATTGCAGATGAACTCGGTATGAAAACAATTATGTGGAGTGTGGATACAATCGATTGGCAGCGTCCACAACCCCATGTTTTAGTTCAAAGGGTAATGGGCAAAGTCCATCCTGGCGCCATGGTTTTAATGCATCCAACATCACCAACTGCTCAAAGTCTCGAAAGATTAATTATATCTATTAAACAAAAAGATCTAGCAATCGACAACGTTTCTACATTATTAAACGAAGAACGTATAATACTAAAGAAAAAGTAGTGGTGTTTAACTTTATCCAACTATAAGTCCACCTTTTATAAAAGGCTACTAAATGAAATAGAGTATACAATCCAGTAGGAGAACAAAACCTAGTTGAATAAAGTTAAAGCCTCCGGCGGATGCCACGATTTTTTAAAGGTAATTTTTCGAGCATAAGATCAAAGACTAAGGACGCCACTTCCTGTGGCAACGTCTTTGTGACCCACCTCGTGTGGGCCTAAAAAAATCGGGCGCAAATACGCCAAGGCGCATTTGATTACAGGAGGAATCCAGCATTGATTAAAAAGTATACTTGTCAAAATGGTGTAAGAATTGTATTAGAAAACATCCCAACTGTTCGATCAGTTGCAATTGGTGTTTGGATTGGGACAGGATCACGAAACGAAAGCCCCGAGAATAACGGTATTTCTCATTTTCTAGAACATATGTTTTTCAAAGGTACGAAGACAAGAACAGCAAGAGAAATTGCGGAGTCTTTTGATAGTATTGGTGGACAGGTAAACGCATTCACCTCAAAAGAATACACTTGTTATTACGCAAAGGTATTAGATGAACATGCAAAATTTGCACTAGATGTTCTAGCGGATATGTTCTTCAATTCGAACTTTGATGAAGAAGAACTGAAAAAAGAAAAAAATGTAGTACTAGAAGAGATAAAAATGTACGAAGATACACCAGATGATATCGTCCATGATTTATTAAGTAAGGCTACTTATGAAAATCATCCATTAGGTTATCCAATTCTAGGAACAGAAGAAACATTGGAAACCTTTAATGGTGATAAACTACGTCAATATATGAATCAAATGTATACTCCAGAAAATGTGGTCGTGTCTATCGCTGGTAATATTGATGAGAACTTTATTTCTGAAGTTGAGTCATACTTTGGTAGTTATTCAGGAAATCAGACGAAATATGAGTTGCAAAAACCTTCATTCCATACAAATAAGATTACTCGAAAGAAAGAAACCGAACAAGCGCATCTTTGCTTAGGCTTTAATGGCTTACAAATTGGAGATAAAGATGTGTACGATCTTATTGTGCTAAATAATATTCTTGGCGGTAGTATGAGTAGCCGTCTATTCCAAGACGTACGTGAGCAAAAAGGGCTAGCGTATTCTGTATTCTCTTATCATTCCTCTTATAAGGATGCAGGGATGGTCACCATTTATGGGGGCACAGGAAGTAAACAACTTAATTTGTTATTTGAAACAATACAGGAAACATTAGCAAAGCTTAAAGCAGAAGGTATCACCGATAAGGAATTAAAAAATAGCAAAGAGCAAATGAAGGGTAGCCTTATGCTCGGACTTGAAAGTACAAACAGTAGAATGAGCCGAAATGGTAAAAATGAATTATTATTAAAGAAACATAAAAACCTAGATGAAATTTTAGATGAAATTAATGTCGTTAGTGAAAATAGCGTGAATGCAATGGCAGAACGAGTCTTCACAGACGATTTTTCACTTGCATTAATTAGCCCTACAGACGATTTACCGAATAAGCTTTCAAATTGATTTTGATTCTAAAAATGTGGACTACTCCATACACTGTACAAAGGACATGTGAGGGGTGGTCTTTTTTGAGGCTAAGTGAATTAAGTGGAAAAGAAATTGTTGATGTAAAACGAGCGGAAAGACTAGGCGTTTTAGGTCAAACTGATTTAGAAATTGATGAGAGAACCGGTCAAATAAAGGCTCTCATCATTCCATCTTTAAAATGGTTTGGCTTAAAGAAACAAGGCAATGAAGTTCGCGTATCATGGCAGCATATACGCAAAATTGGTACAGATATGATCATCATTGATATTCCAGATGATTTTGGAACAGAATAAGCAGAATAGTAATACAATGTAAACCCACGGGACTCCCGCGGGTTTTTTATTTTTTTAGGAAAATGTTATTCTAAGCAAATTTCAGCTTGTTCTTTCACCTATTTGAGCAATGCCTCATAGTATGGTGAAGTAAATAAAATTATGGTAATTTTATGGATTGTTGAGGCTATCCCTCAAAAAACGATATGAAAAAACCGAAGTTCACCGACGTGATGACTAACATACACTCGGGGTTCACTTTAGGTAAAAGAAGGTGATAAAACATATGTTAACTGATATGCATGTGGCTATTATAGGTGGAGATGCACGACAGTTGGAGGTAATCCGTAAACTAATTGAATTAGATGCAAGGCTTTCTTTAATAGGATTTGATCAATTAGACCATGGGTTTACTGGAGCATCAAAAGAACGATTAGACGAAATCGACTTTACAGATATAGATGCAATTATTTTACCGGTATCAGGAACAAACAGTGCAGGAGAGGTTGAAACTATTTTTTCAAATGAAACAGTCGTCTTATCTGAAGATATTCTATCACAAACACCTGAACACTGTGTTGTCTATTCGGGAATTAGCAATTCCTATTTAGATGGGATTATAAAGGCAACCAATCGAAAATTAGTGCGTTTATTTGAAAGAGACGATGTTGCAATTTATAATTCCATTCCAACCGTTGAAGGAACCATTATGATGGTCATTCAACATACTGATATAACCATTCATAATTCAAGAGTGGCTGTACTAGGTCTTGGCAGAGTTGGAATGAGTGTTGCAAGAAGCTTTGCTGCTTTAGGGGCAAATGTTAAAGTTGGTGCAAGAAAAACAGAGCATATTGCAAGAATTACGGAAATGGGATTGACGCCTTTTCATCTATCGGATATTGCTGAAGAAGTTAAGGATATCGATGTTTGTATTAATACAATCCCACACTTAATCGTGACGGCAAGTGTGATTTCCAAAATGCCTGCACATACATTGATTGTTGATCTAGCCTCTAAGCCCGGGGGAACAGATTTTAGATATGCAGAAAAAAGAGGGATAAAAGCCTTATTAGCACCTGGGTTACCTGGTATTGTCGCTCCGAAGACAGCCGGTCAAATAGTTGCGAATGTATTATCTCAACTACTTCTTGAGTTATTACAACAAAGAGAGGAGAACGAATAATATGGCTTCATTAAAAGGAAAAAGAATCGGATTTGGTCTTACAGGGTCTCATTGTACGTACGATGCTGTATTTCCAGAAATAGTTAGACTGGTTGATGAGGGTGCTGAAGTAATACCTGTTGTGTCGTGGACTGTTCAATCAACTAATACCCGTTTTGGAGAAGGAGCAGAGTGGATTGAAAGAATTGAAAAAGCAACAGGGAATAAAGCAATTGACTCGATTGTAAAAGCAGAACCATTAGGTCCCAAAATCCCTCTTGATTGCATGGTGATTGCTCCACTTACAGGGAATTCAATGAGTAAATTCGCGAATGCGTTAACTGATTCTCCAGTCTTAATGGCTGCTAAAGCAACCTTACGTAATCAGTCCCCTGTTGTTTTGGGAATATCCACAAATGACGCATTAGGTTTAAATGGTGTGAACCTAATGAGGTTAATGGCAACAAAAAATATATACTTTATTCCGTATGGCCAAGATGCACCAACAAAAAAGCCTAATTCAATGGTTGCGCGTATGACGATGTTAAGGGACACTGTTGCTGCAGCAATTGAAGGAAAGCAATTACAGCCGGTAATTGTAGAAAGATTTCGTGACGACGAAGAATAACGAAAATTTTTTGAATAAAGGGGAAAGAATGAAAATTCTTCTCTCCTTTAGTACTTGTATGTGGTAAAATATATATCATTAAACGTAAATTAGACGTTCTAGTAATACTTGGAAGGGGAATTTCAAATGACAGTAGAAAAAGAATTACATGTTGCGGTTGTAGGTGCTACAGGTGCTGTAGGAATGCAAATGATCAAAACACTTGAAGAAACGGATTTTCCATTAACTAAATTAACTTTATTATCATCAGAACGTTCTGCTGGTAAAAAGATTGACTATAAAGGTAAAGAAATAACAGTTGAGGTTGCAACACCAGAAAAATTTGAAGGTGTTGATATTGCCTTATTTAGTGCTGGAGGAGGAGTATCAAAAGAACTAGCTCCTGAAGCAGTTAAGCGCGGTGCAATTGTAGTTGATAACACAAGTGCATTTAGAATGGATGAAAATGTGCCATTAGTAGTACCAGAGGTAAACGAAAATGACCTATTAAAACACAATGGAATTATTGCAAATCCAAACTGTTCTACTATTCAAATGGTTGTTGCTTTAGAACCAATTCGTAAGGCTTATGGTTTATCCAAGGTTATTGTATCAACATATCAAGCAGTTTCAGGATCCGGAGTTGCTGCGATTCAAGAAATGAATGAGCAAACGAAGGAAATTATCGAAGGTAATGAAGTTACGCCTAAGATCTTACCTGTAAAAGGTGACAAAAAGCATTACCAGATTGCTTTTAATGCTATTCCACAAATCGATAAATTTGAAGATAATGGGTTCACTTTTGAAGAAATGAAAATGATTAACGAAACTAAGAAAATTATGCATTTACCTGAGCTTCATGTTGCTGCAACATGTGTTCGTTTACCAGTTGAAACAGGACATTCAGAATCTGTTTATTTTGAAACAACTAAAAATGATGTGTCTGCACAAGACGTAAAAGAATTATTATCTTCTGCACCAGGAATTGTATTAGAAGACAATCCAGCAGAGCAAGTATATCCAATGCCAATTCATGCAGTTGGTAAAAAAGATGTGTTCGTAGGAAGAATCAGAAAAGACCTAGACCAAGATAATGGGTTCCATATGTGGGTAGTATCTGACAATCTACTAAAAGGTGCTGCATGGAACTCCGTACAAATTGCTGGTAGTCTTATTAAGCTAGGCTTAGTAGCGAAATAATCGTTTGAACCAAAACATGAGGTGGTATCATGAATATCGTTGTTCAAAAATTTGGCGGAACCTCAGTACGGGATGAAGAATCAAGGGAAAGAGCAAGAAAACATATTGAAAGTGCCGTCTCGGAAGGATATAAAGTAGTTGTTGTTGTATCGGCTATGGGGAGAATGGGTGACCCATATGCAACTGATACACTTTTAAGCTTAGTAGGGGAGCAAAATCCAGCAATTAGCGATAGGGAAATGGATATGCTAGTATCCTGCGGAGAAATTATTTCTAGTGTCGTTTTTACCAATATGTTAAATCAATCTGGAATCTCTGCAGCTGCTTTAAATGGTGGGCAGGCCGGTTTCAGGACAAATGGTGATCATACAAATGCAAGAATTATTGAAATGAAGTGTGACCGTTTGTTACAAACACTTGAATCCCATGATGTAGTTGTAGTCACAGGCTTTCAAGGAATCTCTAAAACAGGTGACATTACGACCTTAGGTAGAGGTGGAAGTGATACTTCTGCTGCGGCACTTGGTGTTGCATTGCAAGCTGAGTGGATTGATATTTTTACAGATGTAGAAGGTGTTATGACAGCAGACCCACGAATCGTTGGTGATGCAAAGCCACTATCAGTCGTAACATATAACGAGATCGTGAACATGGCATACCAAGGTGCAAAAGTAATTCATCCGCGTGCAGTTGAAATTGCAATGGATGCAAAGGTACCCATAAGGGTACGTTCAACTTATTCGGATGCACCTGGAACTCTTGTAACAACAATCGATAAACGTCGAGGTGTCGAGGTCAAGGATCGATTAATTACAGGTATTGCACACGTGACAAATGTAACGCAATTAAAGGTTCAAGCCAAAAAAGGCCAATACAATCTTCAAACAGAATGATACTATGTCAAGAAAATAGACACAGATTTTTCTACCGCGCTTTCGCTTGGTAGCCTTCATAAAAAAGTTTAAAT